>CALLQJ010000282.1 GCA_938014865.1 uncultured Fastidiosipila sp. | reverse complement strand
GGTCTGCATTTTCAAGACCTCGGCCCGCAGTTTTTCGATCTGATTCAAAGACGCCGCAAGCTCCGTAATCTTCCGCCGCAAAGCCGCCGCCTGCTCCTTCAGCAAAGCCGCCACGTCCTCGGGTTTATCCAAGGAGAGCATGCTTTCTTTGATCTCATCCAAAGAAAAGCCCAGCCCCTTCAGGGAGAGGATCTGATGCAGCTTGACCAGGTCCTTATCGGTATAAAGACGCCTGCCGCCGGCACTTTGGCCCGAAGGGGGCAAAAGCCCTCTCTTGTCGTAGTACTGCAGGGTGCGCACCGTGACATTCATTTTCCCGGCCGCCTCGCCGACCGTCATATAGCCTTCCGGAATTGCCTTGTTTCTTTCCATCGGGATCACCTCCGTCTTTTCTAAATTATGAGACATGACGCTGCGTCACAAGCAAGCATTTTCTGCCGTTTCGGCCGAAAAGGGCAGTTTTTGCGGGAAAACAGGGCTTTTCGGTAAAAGTGTATTTATATATAAACGGTATAATAGAGGTATGAAACAATTAGAAGAAGAATTTTTTAAACGGGATGCATTCGAAGTAGCCCCCGAACTGGTGGGGAAAGTTCTGTCTGTGCGGCAGCCGGACGGAGACTACAAGTCGCTGCGTATTTTAGAGACCGAAGTCTACTGCGGCGAGGACGATTCGGCAAGTCAGGCGCGTTTCGGACCCGGACGGGCCGGTGCCCTGTATGAAGAGGGCGGCGCACTTTACATCTGTAAGTGTGACGAGGACCATCTTCTGAATTTTGTCACCGGCAAAAAAGACTACCCCCAGGCTGTCATGATCCGGACCTGTGAAGGCGCGGACGAGCCGGGCAAAGTGACCGCACAAATCGGAATCTCTCCGTCCTGGAGCGGACGCCGGCTGAATCAGGTACCGGGCTTTTCGGTACTGGATGACGGCATCGAATACGATACGGAGCGTCTGCCGCGCATCGGCATTGATGAGGCAAGTGCCGAAGATCAGGATAAGCTCTGGCGCTACAAGGCCTTGACCGATGACGAAGAGGAAAGCTGAGCACTTCCTCTTCTCTTAAAGACAGCGCGCCTCCGGTAAAGGCACCGCGTGTCCGGCGGGCAAAAGCAACGCTTTAAACGCATCGTCCATATCGTCCATAGCGATAATATCAGCAGCTCAAAAACAGCGAGCGGATTTCACCCCGCTCGTTTTTCTTTTCAGGCGTCTTATTTCAGGCGCCTTTTTCAATGCGCGAAAGTTTTTTGGCAGCCGGGCCGTAGAACAGATACGTCAGCAGCGCGGCAAGCAGGAGATTAAAAAGCAGGGAAAGCAGGATGGCAAAAGCCTGCGGCATAAAGAGAAAATGCAGATTCAGGCCCAGGAAAAGCAGCTGCGGACCGGCAATCAAAAGCAGGATAAAAAAGCCCGAGTACGCCCACAAGGCGAGCTTCGGGTCGCCTTTTACCAGCGCCGTCTCATTCTCCCAATCCAGGACCGGTCTTGCGGCGGCAATAATGAAATACACCGCAGCAAAGCTGTAGGCTAAGATCAGGCTGTTCAAAAGCAGCAGGGCCGTATGAAAGAGCTTCAAGCCGGAGACAGCGGCCATGAGGAGAAAGAGCAGCAAGGCCGGCAGCATATTCAGGCTCAGAAAGCATTGCTGCAGCCCCTTGAGATAGCTGCGCAGCGATACCGGCAGCGTCTTGAAGAGGAAAAAATCCCTCCCGTCCGTAGAAATCGAGAGCCGGTAAGGAATGGCGGACCCTAAAGAAGCGAAGGCAATCCAGGCCGTCAGCCCGAAGAGCAGGAAGCTGAAGACGGGATCCTCTAAGGTCAAAGCAGCGGTGATGGTCCTGACTTCGGACAAAAGGAAGGACAGCGGCAGCTCATCGGGCGCCTGCGTAAAGAGGCCGATGGCCGCAAAGATGAGCATAATGAGGGGCATGATGAGCGGGGAGAGGACAAGCTGATTAAAGAAGACCGGGACGCGGAAGAGCTTTTTGCGCTGATAGCGGCGGAACGCTCCCGCCGCAGACGTTTTGGGGCGAAGCAGGCGGGCGAGCTCTTTCTCGCTGTAGGTCGCCGCCGATTTCCGGCCGCCCGAGGCCTGCAGCGCCGTCACGCCCGGCAGATAAAATTTGTCGGCAGTGAAAAGCATCAGGCGAAAATACAAGAACAAGCCCGCCCCGTTTAAAAGCAAAACCAAGAGCAGCTTCGGGAGCATTTCAGAAAAATGCCAGGCCGTGAAAAAGAGCGGGAAGGAGACGAGCGAAATGAGAAAATCTACGATGAAAGGCAGATCAAAGGCGGCCATCCGGCCCATGCTCTGACTCACGCCGCCGCCTTCGTGATTCGTTAAAAACTGCAGGCCGGCTCCAATGGCAATGCCGAAGAGCATCATCAGGATGGACATGATCGTCATGAAGCGCTCCTTGTTTCGCACCGGGGGCAGAAAACGCATCAGCAAAATGCTGAGGATCACTAAGACAATATCCGCCGAAGCCGCGCCCGCCAGAAAAGCTGTTATGCCCGTCAGATAATGCAGCGCAGGGGCACGGCAGACGATCAGGGCCGCAAGGAGCATCGGAAGCAGCATCAGAGAGCTTAAGAGGCTCAGGCTGAAATAATGCAGAAATCTCGCACGGATCACGTCTTTTGCCGCATAAGGTAAACTCAGGTAAAAAGGCATATCCTTGGGAAAATAAAGATAATTGACCGCCGAGAAAATCCCGAAGAGAAGATTGAAGATCACGTTGATCAAAAGCGAGGCGCGGAAAATCTCCGCAAGCGGCCGTCCCGTGTAGGCCATCGCACCGCCCAAAGAAGCAAAAATCCCGGCCATCATGAGGTAAAGCAGCGTCAGCAGAATATAACGGATGATCCTGCCGGCTCTGCCGCGCGATTTTTTCTTTGGAGAGGTGCCGGAAAAGCCGCCCGCGCTCTCATGTTTTTCGCCTTTGAACATGACCTTTACGAGCGCCCAAAAGGCACGTTTTTCGGGATCTTTGATTCGGAAGCGGAAAGCTTCGCTAAGTTCAGACGCCGGTCGCTGCATTTATCGTTCGTCCCCCTGCGGAAGATAAGTATTCTCCGCAAAATGCTTGTGCTCGGTAAGTTCCATAAACATGTCTTCCAGCGAGGCGTTCGAACGAAAATAGCCCTTCATCTCGGCAATGCTGCCGACAAACAAAAGCCGGCCCTCATCAATAACGGCAATCCGGTCGACCAGGCGTTCGGCCACTTCCAGCACATGGGTGGAAAAAAGCACCGTCTTCCCCTGGTCGGCATGCTGCCGCATGCGCTTTTTCAGATTATAGGAGGCCTTAGGATCCAGACCGGTCAAGGGTTCGTCCAAAATCCAAACCGGCGGATCGGAGATAAGCGCCCCCATGATCATCATTTTCTGCCGCATGCCGTGAGAATAACTCTGCAGGCGATTGTCCAGATCATGCTGCAGGCCGAAAAGCTCCGCCAGTTCCGCCGTGCGGCAGGCCGCCTCCTCCGGCGAGGTCTCATAAGCCGCCGTCATGAAGCGAAGATACTCCATTCCCGTCAGGCGCAGCAGGTGGTCCGGGCTGTCACTGACATAGCCGAACTGCCTTTTCGCTTCCTGCGGCTTGCTGCGTATTGAATAATGATTCAGGAGAAGATCGCCCGAATCCGGGGCTAAAATGCCGACGAGCATTTTCAAAAGGGTGGATTTTCCGGCGCCGTTCGGGCCGAGCAGGCCTAAAATTTCACCGTCTTTGACCGTCAGCGAGACGCCGTCCACCGCCTTTTTCACACCGTCGTAGGATTTTGTGACCTCGCGAATTTCAATCATCGTCCGGCCCCGCCTCAGATTTCGCCGCCGGCTTTTAGCGCCTTCTTGACCTTCGTTTCCTTGGCGGATTTTTCGGCGCGCGCCTGCTCAAGTACTTCCTTTTTCTGCTTGAAAGGCTGCAGGGCCGCCTCAATCCAGGCGCGAAGATCGGAAGAGCACACGTCTGAACTCCAGTCACAACGCTTAATCTCG
>CALLQJ010000281.1 GCA_938014865.1 uncultured Fastidiosipila sp. | reverse complement strand
GGATACTTTGTAGTAATAGGGAACGTTGGTCGTTAAGTCCTCATCCATATCTTCAAAGGACGCTTCCGTGCTTTCGCCGACTTTGACGTAGTCCGTGAAATTCGGATCTTTTTCGCTCTTGTCGGAACGGTAGATCACGTAGCGCAATGCGCCTTCGGAGGCGTCCCAGCTCAGGCTGATCCGGCCCATTTCGGCACTGTCGACTTTAAGTCCCGACGGTGCGGGCAGGACTTCGGTATCCTCATCGATCATGACAATTTCGAGGATATTGCTTTTCACCGATTCCACTCCGCCGGCATTCGTCTGAGTGAGATAGTACTGCATCGTCGTGCCGACAGGCGCCGTTATGCTGCGGCAGCCCGCATCATCGGCTTCTAATTCTTCGGCCGTAAAACCTTTGACGGGCGCGAAGTCTTCGTCATTTTCCTGCTTGCCGTAAAGGGTGTAGCTTGCGGCATCCTCTGACTTTTCCAGCGTCAAGAGGAAATGCGCCCCCGTCTCGTCAAAACTCAGGTTCTCATAGGAAATGTCGGCCGGAGCTAAAAGGATCGGGCGTACTTCGAGGCCGTTGAAATAGCCGTCGGCAAAAACGTCGAGTCTTCCGTCTTCAACACGGACCTCGGCACTGAGGCTTTCTGCCGAACGCCGGGCACTGACGGTCCCGATCGGCTTGCCTTCCGCCTCGAAGGGTGTTTTATTCGTGCTGGTACCGTCCATGATGTCGCCCGAGTAAACGGTAATTTCGTAATCGCCGTTCGGCAGATCTAAGGAAAAGGTCCCGGCGCCGAGGGCAAAATCCGACTCCATGCTGTTGAAGACCTTGCCTTCCTCCTGGGAACCCGCGCGGTCTCGGCCGTTGCCGGGGCTTTCGCTCCAGCCGTAGCCTTTTTCTTCGCTGTAAAGCTCGTCAGGATTGACGCCGATATAGCCCTCTTCCGTGGGGGAATCATTGTGATTAAAGTCAAAACGCCAAAGCGCCGTTTCGCCCGTCCGCAAGCTCTCGTCTTCGCCGGGTTCGTCCGGGTCTATGTCGTTTGCCGTATTCTCGCTGTCTTCTTCGCTCACGCCGGTCGCTTCCTCGGCTTCGCGCAGCGGATCCTCCGTCTCGCTTTCTCTTGCTTCATTATTTTCTTCCGAAACTTCCGGCATCGTGATTTTGGCTTTTGCACTGTTCACGGCCGGCCATTGATCCGGCAGGGCCAAAAGCGCTTCCGCTGCCAGTCCGGCAAAGACTTCGGCGCCTTTTTGATTCAGAAGACCTTTATCCGACGTCCCGGTCTCACTGAAGAGAAAATAGCTTTTGCCCGCTTCTTCTCCTGCTTCATTCAGCAAATCCAGTGAGGCTTTTTCCAGATCAAGCAGCGGCAGGCTTTCTTCTGCTGCCACCTTGCGCAGCACGTCCGCATAGCTTCTGTCGTCCTCTTTGAAACGCGCGTTTTCCGCATCGTAATTATAAGAGGCAAAGGGGGTCAGCAAGACCGCCTGTGCGGATTTTTCTTCGGCTGCATCAATGTACTGCTGAATCCAAGCGGAGAATTCTTCGGCTGCTGCCTCGCTCTCGGGGCCGCCTGCTTCTGCCTCCTGCCGCCCCCATTGCAGCATCAAAAGATCCCCGGCGGAAAGTTCTGCCGTGATTTCTGCTAATTTTCCTTCTTCAATAAAAGAACGTGCTGTCTCTTTGCCTGCAGAGCGGTTTCGGATGACGACGTTCTCGGTCTCACTGAGCGCTGCTTCTTCATAACTTGCGTCCGGGTCACGTCCCTCTTTTAACAAGTCTGAAAAATAAAGCGCTAATGCCTGTCCCCAGCCTTGCTGCGGGGCCGCCGTTTCATCAAAACTTTGCGCAACAGCGTCCGAGGCCAGAAAAATGCTTTGCTTCTCTGTTTCCAGTGCCTTTGCTGTGCCCCAGCCCAAGGCTGTGCTGAGGAAAAACACAATACTGAGTATTGCGCCTCCCAAGTGTTTTCCATGCTTCCTCATGCCTGCTCCTCCTTGATCAAGCCTTTGTTTTGTGCATCTGCACGTGATAAAGCGTCATTTTGTCGCTATGTTTAAACAATAAGGCAAAAGGGAGCTCTGCTCAATTCCTGAGAGGCGTTTTTGAATAATATTAGTCGATTTTGCACAAATCGTGTTTGATTTTGCTTTTATTTCGGATGATTTGGATTTTTATACATTTGAATGGCTGCTTGCTGCGGACTTTAGGAATCTTTGAGATCCGGATTTTCTGAGGGATGACAGACGAGAGCAAAGCCCTTCTTTCGGCTATTGTGTGTGCAGCCGGCCTGAACTTACAACATAAAATACGCACTGACCAAATTCTACGTCCTCATTCATAACTAATGTTTTTCTCCCGGTTTTAATATTAATGACTATCCTACGTTTATATCCGGACGATTGATCGACACACGATTTATGCGAACTCATTAGTTGAATAAACATTAATATAGTAAAATCAAATAAAGTCTATTTCTCTGATCATCAAACTTTTACGAGGAGGTTGAATTTATTGAATACGTCAGATTATCTCTATCACTACACAAGTATCGACACTCTAGAACTCATTTTGAAAAATAAAACCATTCGATTTACGTCCCTCGATCAAATGGATGATTTGCAGGAAAAAGAATCTAACGATTTAATAAATTTCGGTCAGTTTTACTATATTAGTTCTTGGACTGCAGAAGAAAAAGAAATTCTGCCTATGTGGCGTGATTATGCATCAAGCGACAACGGCGTTCGAATTGCTTTGCCAAAGAATCCGTTTAAAAAATATATAGAAACATCTCAAGATATAGCAGATGCTACAGGATTTATTTGTTGTGATGAAAAACCAAGTCCTCTTAAGCCTTGCCTTATCCCCAGATCAAAAATGTTTTCTAAAGGGTTTTGGTCTGTTGACGCGACGAGTTGCGACATATTACGTCAGGTCATTTATACAGACAATTCTGAAAAACTTTACCCTACACTGACATCGAAAAAGGAGAATGGATCTTATATTTTTTTAAAAGAAATGGGTGTATATAAGAACACCTATTGGGAATATCAAAAAGAATGGCGATATATAATGTTTATAGTGCCTCTTGACTTAAAAACATTACCAGAATTAGCGTTATTTAATTTTGTGAATTTAAATATAAATATAAAAAACGGATCAGCCAAACAACTATTTCCATACTATGATTTAAGCATCAGTGATGAAGCATTTACCAAAATGAAGATCATGCTTGGACCTGAAGTAAAAGCTGATAAAAAAGAATATGTAAAGGATTTGGTCTCAAAATATAATCCGTCTGCTACTGTTGAAAAGAGCGAACTAAGCGGTCTCGTACGACACACCTAATCCGCTGCTTTCTCAATCTTCAAACTCTTTTAAACCTTCCCTAAAGTTCGACCTCCAGCGGCTGTGATTTGTAGGAGACAATCATACGCTCCTGCGAAGGCAAAGCTTTCTCATCTTCTAAAACAGCCTGTATCTGATAACGATAAGTCTTCCCGGACTCGACATCATGGTCCGTAAAATGCCCCGCTTCTTTTCCGTCGAGGCGCATGAACTCAGAAAAATCTTCTTCACCCTCCGCCCTGCTCACAAGATAGCCCTTTACCGGCAGCCCGTATTTTCCGTCCGATGCCTCGGTGTAGGAAATTTCAATCCCCTCTTCCGCATCCGCCTTTACAAGCGAAAGCGCAGAGGTAATCAAGCCTTCGCTTAAGGCATAGCTTCTGTGCGTCGGCTGATTATAAGCCGTATTCTGCCAGGCAATGCCCAGGCGGTACTGCCGGTCTTTAAGCGGGGTCGGGAAAGAATAAGGCGTTTCATAATTCGTCGAATAGAGGCGCAGCGCATTGCCGTCCGCCGTCCGCCCGATAAACTCATCGCGCCAGTCGCCGACAAGGTCTGCCACCAGCCCCATATTGCCCTTTGTCCCGTTATTCGTCAGAAGCTCCGTCGATTCGAAAAGGCGCTTTTCTTCATGCGCCAGATAATCCCATTTATTAATGCGGCCGGCGATCGGATAATAATCCGGCTCATAAAAGGCATGGTCCTGAATTTCCGGCAGCAGGTCGCCGTCCCAGTACAAGGTAAAGTTCGCCGCCGGATTATGCGGGGAAAGCATGACAAGCTCTTCCAAAGAGGAATCCGTTGAGTAGACCCCGCCCGTGGTCGAATCCCATTCACCGCCGCCGGGATTTTCTCCGCCCGGTTTATCGCCGCACCAGAATTCAGCGCCGAAAGCCGTCGGATCAATATCGCCGGCAGCCCCGCGTCCGGTATCATGGCCGCTGTAAAAGCCGTGAAGAATCTTCCCCGTCGCCGCGTCATGCATCTCTATGCCGTATGCCGATTCGGAGCTTTCGTGCACCTGCAGAATTTCCAGGCCCGGATTGTTCCAATCCCAGTCCGAAACATGCATCGCATCGCCGTGGCCTAAGTTCGTGCAGTACAAGACCGTGCCGTCATCGTCCAGCACCAGGGAGCCGTATATGATTTCGTCCTTCCCGTCGCCGTCGACATCCGCCACTGCCATGCTGTGATTGCCCTGTCCCTCCAGCTCAAACTCGGTGTAAGTCACCTCTTCTTACGCTGGATCAAAAAGCCAATAACGCTCTAATTGATCGCCGATCCGGTCCCCGTCCGTGTCCTTCATCCGATAGGCCGCCAGCACGGTCCGGGTGTAATAGCCGCGGCAGAAGACCGCCATCGGATCCGTCCCGTTAAGGTAAGCGGTCGCCGCCAGGAAGCGGTCCACCCGGTTTCCGTCGGGATCGCCCCAGTCTTCCGACGCACCACGCAAAGGCTCATATTCCACGGTATCCAGGATGCGCCCGTCCTCGCCCGCAAAAACCGTCAGGTACTCGGGGCCTTCCAGGATAAAGCCGTCTTTATTCCGGTAATCATGCTGCGCTGAAAAACGATCATAAGGCAGTTCCTCGGCACTGCATGCTCCGACAAAGCCCGTCCTCCGAAGCGTATCCTGCGTACCGTCTTCCGAACGATACGTCGTACTTCCGTCTGCGGTTTTCAAGATGAGTTCCGCCTTGCCGTCTCCGTTGTAATCAAAGAGCTGAAACTGCGTATAGTGCGCGCCGGCCCTGATGTTAACGCTCAAATTAATGCGCCACAAAAGGCGGCAAT
>CALLQJ010000280.1 GCA_938014865.1 uncultured Fastidiosipila sp. | reverse complement strand
CCGCACGGCATCATAGGTCGCCTGCCGGGCCGGTTCATCCGTCAGAGAAAGCGAACCGAAGTGGAAAATCTTAAGGCCTTCAAACGCCTCTTCCTGCAGTTCATCGGAGCGCAGGCAGGTATCCGCGCCCGGCTTGCGGGCAAAAGAAAATTCCCGCTCGCCCGTCTCGCTCAGACGCACAAAGGCCAGCGTGGTGAAGACCGCATCGTCCAGGAGGAGCCCCGAGGTATCAATGCCGTTGTCCTCCAAGGTCTTCTTCAGAAAAAGCCCGTGCATGTCCCGCCCGACTTTCCCGACGAAGGCCGTCTTTTTCCCCAGCCGGCTGATCGCACTCAGGACATTCGCCGGCGCGCCG
Organism: uncultured Fastidiosipila sp.; assembly: GCA_938014865.1. Taxonomy (GTDB): domain Bacteria; phylum Bacillota; class Clostridia; order Saccharofermentanales; family Fastidiosipilaceae; genus JAAYZH01. The sequence goes on along the minus strand of CALLQJ010000280.1, from coordinate 768 downwards.
CCGGGATTTTGTTCAAACAATTTCATGCCCGCTTCCGAAAAACCGGCATCCGTAAAATCAATTAAAAGCTCGCCTAAAGCCAGACATTCCGCCATGCTCTTCCCTCTTTCTTTTCCTGTAAAATTTCTGTTTTTCCTATTGTAAAGTTTCTCCTATTTTAGCACAGGCGGTCCTTTCAGAAGCCGGCGCAAAGCAAAGAGGCGGAACCCGGTCCGCCCCTTTGCCGCATGAGGAAGAAAACAGCTCAAATCTTTAGGCTTTAATCCTCTTCAAAAATCTTCAGACGTCTTCTCAGCAGGAGACTTAGTGCCGTGAAGACCGCGATAATCATCAGGCCGGCCGCCCGTCGGGCGCTTTCCCCGGTCTTGGCCGCATCGCCTGTTTCGGCGCTTTGCTCTGCGCTGCGCGTCGTCCCGGCCTCCGCCGTCGCCTTTGTCTCGTCTTCCGCCGCCGGACTTGTGTCGGCAGCGCTTGTCGCTTCAGCCTCCGTTGTTTCTTCCGGCATCGTTGTTTCCTCAGGTGCCGTCGTTTCTTCAGGCACCGTGGTTTCCGTTGTCTCGTCGGGCGATACAGGCTCACTTTCTTCCGTGCTCCCGGAAGGTTCCGTCGGCTCAACAGGCTCCGCGCGTTTAAAGGCAGGGGAGCGGATTTCGAGGAGCACCTCGCCCGGGATGATCCGGTCCGCATAAAGCTCCTGATCGCCGGCATGAAGATTCAGGTATCCGTCTTCCGGATTATAAACTGAGGGGAAGTAGTCCATCTTCGCCC
>CALLQJ010000279.1 GCA_938014865.1 uncultured Fastidiosipila sp. | reverse complement strand
CGACGCTCTTCCGATCTTAGCGTTTACTGTTAATTAATCGGCGCAGTTCGCGTTCCGCACCCTCACTGCTTTCAAGCGGTACGACCGTAAAACCGAGGCCGCGGAAAGCAATGACACTGCCTTCATCTCCTATAACAGCGATCTCGTATTTACTCATCTCTCATACCCCTTATCCGCCGGCCGGATCAGCGGCATAATCTCTTCCTGACGCATGCCTCTTCCGGCAGCCTGTAAAATCACACGGATCTTGCGCATCTCCAGGCGCTTCGCCAGCCAGAAACCTAATACCGCTTCTCCGCCGGCTGCCGCCTTCTTGCCCAAGAGGGCCAGGCGCATCAGAATTTCATCTTTCATAATGCCAAAAGCCCGGATATCCGCTCTGTCCCGGTAAGGCGGGACGGGATCCATCACCGCGCTGACATAGCTTTTCTGAAACAAAGCCGTCAGTTCTTCACGCTCTGCATCAAAAAGCGCCAGCAGTTCTTCCGGCGAGACCTTCCCGCCCGGCACCAGCGCGCGGGCCAAAAAGTCCTTGCTGCCGTGTCCTCTCCGGACACGCAGAAAGCTTTCCAGGTTTTCTTCGTCGGCCACAATAGAAATATAGTCCAGCAGGAATTGCCGGAATGAGGACTGTTTTGTTTTTTCTGCTTCGGCAAGCATTTCTTCAAAACACAAACGGTCCGCCAGAAGGTCCGCCGCCGACATTTCCCGGCCGCTTCCGGCAATATCTGTAACTTCTTTTATATGGTCAAAAAACATCGGGCGCAGTTCCTCCGGCCTGTCGACCGTTTCCCCGCGCATCAAGTCCACCACCACGTCAAACAAAAGCTCGGGCGAGGTCGGCGCCGTTTCCCGGATCAGCGGCTTAAGCTTCGGCGGGATATCTGCCTGATATTCCTTGACGAAGCTTTCCGTCTGCGTCTGTGCCCGGCTCGCGGCCGCCTGCTGTTCATGCTGCTCCAAGAGCAGAAAACGCACGATGGCTTTGAGATTATGATAATCCAGGTCCATCAGCAGAACCGTCGCCAGGTTGGTCCCCTCAGACAATTCATACAGCAGACGATCCTGTTTATCACGCCCCTGCAGAATAACCTGCTCATTCGAGCCTTCGCCGGAATAGCCTGCTTTATTCAGGATCTCGCGGCGCTGACTGAAACTGACATGCGGATCGGCCAGATGCAGAAAATCCTCTTCGGAAAGCATCTTTTCTTCGAGCACGCGGATACGTCCCGTTGCCGCCGCAAAACGGATATCGGGTTTGCTCTCCCGCTGCCATAAATCTTTCGGACTGTTTTTACGCATCAGCCTTTTCCTCCTTTTCCGGTTCCGGGAAAAGGATTTTTGCGGCGATCTGCAGATAACGTGTCTCTTCCTGCTTCAGCAGATGATCAAAGCGAAAATCCTGCCAGGTATTCCCTTTGCGCAGAATAAACCCGCCGTTCACGTCGTCATAAAGTTCCGCCTGCAGTCCGGGATAGTGCTCCTTCAGAAAGTCTTCAAACCAAGGCGCATCCTGCTTATCAATGAGAATCGTCTCATCCGAAGCGCCGGCTCGTTTCAGCCAGCCGTCATATAAGCGTTTGCGCTCTTCGGGTCCTTTGGCCCGCAGCGCTTCAAGCGCCTTCGCCATCGTGTCCTGCAGAAGGTCCTGCTTCGCTTTCAGGCGATTGCGTCGCTGCTCCAGACGGGTCAGCGCCTTTTTCTTTACGACGCGCTCCTCCTCGGCACGATCGAGGCGTTCATCCATCTCCGCCTCAATCTGCTGTGCCTCAGCTCTAGCTTCGCTCAGAATGGCTTGCCGTTCCTGCCCCGCATTACTGATCATACTTTCAGCGGTAATATCGCTCATTTCCCGTATGCGCTCACGCAGTGTATCAAATCCATCCATTTTGCACGTCTCCCCAATTCCTGCCCTGTTCAAAAATCCGATCGTTCCTGTCCTGACAGAAATACACTCAAGCCAGGCTGCTGATCATGATGATCGACAGAACCGAAACCAGGAGGGCAAAAATCGCATAGGTTTCAACCATCGCGGAAAGGATAATCGCTTTGGACTGCTCCCCGGGATGCTTGGCCACAAGGCCGACACCGTCCGCGGCAACACGCGCCTGATCTTTTGCCGAAATATAGCCTACAATGGCCATCGGCAGGCAGGCCAGGAAATAAAGGAATCCCTGCATAATCGTCAGACTGCCCGCTGTCCCGTCGAAGAACCCGGCAAAGTTCATAATAAAGAACCAAACCAAAAGTCCGTAGATACCCTGCGTACCCGGAAGGGCCTGCAAGATAACCAGCTTACCGAAAAGCTCCGGTTTTTCCGACAAGGTACCGACCGCTACCGAACCGACCAGCTTCACGCCTTTCGCCGAACCGATACCGGTGAGAATGGCCGCAAATATGCCGCCCAAAAGAGCAATCATCGTACCGTTGATAAACTGAGACGCTTCAATGGCCCCTACTACCTGTGTTATTCCTGTAATCATAGTTCCTCCTGAAATTTCCAAATTATTTATATCTTAACTGTCCTGCTTCTGTTTTTCAGAACGGACAGACAGAGGCTTCACATCACCGATCTTGGTATACTGCCCTCTTATGCGCAAAGGCGTAAAGAGGATGCCGCCGCCGGTGTAAAAGCGGCCGAAAAATTCAACATAATGCAGACGCGTCGCATGCACATAAGCACTGAGCGTCGACAAGGCGAGATTCATGACATGCCCGATGAGCAAAATGATCACCAGCGCAATCACGGCCGGTCCCTTGGTCCCCACCATGCTCGCCATCATATTCACCACCATCGCGATAACACTCGTTGCCAGGGTCAGCGCGAGGATACGTGTATAAGACAAAAGGTCGCTGAGCCAGCTGGTCACATCATAAAGATTGCCCAGGCCGGACCCTAAACGCTTGAAAGGATTCTTCCCTCTCGGACTTAAGAAAAGCACGATCGCCACGCCCGCTATAACCACGTACTTGGCAAAGGGCAGCCGGAGGGCCAAAAGCCCTAATCCGCCGATAATTAAATACCAGGGCGCCACGGCAAATAAGGCATCGTGCCAGTTGCCGTCCCGTATCTTATTCTTGATGTCAAAGGCCATGCCGATAAAGAGGTGCACCGCCCCGAAGACGATCGACCAGATCATCAGATTAATCGGATTTTCCATAGGATCAAACCATAAAGGCTTGAATCCCGCCCTTCCGTCCGACAGCGTCGGCAAAAGATTTCCGAAGAAACTGCCGTATAGCACGCCGAAGATAACGGCGGCCGCCCCGCCGGAAGCAAAGACCAGCAGCATCTGCCGCAGATTTCCCTCCGCCTTCAGCTTGTACACGCCGATCAGACAGCCGATCAAAAGCAAAAGCCCGTAGCCGATATCGCTCAGCATGGAGCCGAAGAATATGGCATAAGTAAACATCATAACAAAGGTCGGGTCGCTGTCCAAAAAGTAATTCGGCGGACTGAAGGTATTAATCACCGATTCCACCGGCTGAACGGCTTCATTGTTCACCAGCAGCGTCGGCACTTGTTCGTCGTCCGGCTCCGGTTCGCTGAAGGCCATGACAACAACGAAACGTTCACTGAGTTCTTTGCTCAGCTGAGGCACGATCGCTGCCGGCACATAGCCGCTGAATGCGGAAAGCATCGAACTGTTGCTGATTTTCCGGAGTGTGCGCATCTTGTCAATATCCGCCTCGAGCACGTCATAAAGCAGCTCAAAGTCACGGATATGTCCGGCATGCGCCTTGATTGACTCACGATCTTCGTTCAGCCTTTTTTCACTGTACTCGATACGCTGCTGCTGCTGGGCATAGGCTCTGGCCAGATGCCCCTTGCGTTCCACATCCGTCGTGGCCGGGAACTTGCGCAGAGCCGAGCCCGCCAGAAGTCTTCTGACCGGCTCCTCATCAATTTTCGGCCAGGCCAGCAGCACCGCCAAGGAGCCGTCATCAGCCGTAAAGTAGATATCGGTCGCCAGCGCAAGCCGTTCCGCTTTTGCCTCTTTCAGCAAGTCTTTATAATCTTCCTGCTTATCGAAATATCCGATGGCCGTATTAATATAATCATTATTGCGGGTTCTCGGCAGCTCCAGATCCTTCCAGGGCTCCAGACTGCGCAGATGCGTTTTCATCCCCGCCAGCCGCTGTTCGCCCGCGGCAATAGCATCGAGTTTATCCTCAATATCGATCAGCCATTCATGAATCTGAACTTCTTCGGGATAATCCATGTAACGCTCCGCGAGCGGGATCTCCCGGCGCTGCTTAAAGAGCGGTTTCTTTTCATCATCATAAGGTGCCAGCACTTTCATGCCCTGTTCCAGGCGCTCCTGCCAGCGCAGTGCCTCCGTAATCAGTTTGTCCAGGGTGTTCATCGACACACTGTACTGCAGAAGGTGCACGGCATCATTCGGCCGGCGCTGGGTGGACATCAGGTCGGAAAAGACCTTATAGTCATGGACTTTGAAATCCAGCGCATCAAAAGATGACAAGATATTGCGTTCGGACAAGGCCTCACTCAGGTCCTTGTCTTCCACAATCGACGTCACCCCGGTTTCCTGCAGATAATTGATCAGCGAAAGCTTATCGGAGCGCGCCGTTACAAATTCGGCCCGGCACATCTTGGCAATAGCCATAGACTATACCTCCACCGCTTCAAGGATGGCGGCCACGGCCGCATCCTGACGGGCAGATGCAGCGTCCAAAAGCGCCTTGGTTTCCTCATCGAGCCCTTTATCCGCTGCGGTCGTATTCTCCGCCTTTTTCTCTGCTCGTATTCTTCTCTCTTTTGCGTCTTCTCTGGCCTCACGCACAATCTGCTGTGCATCCTGCTGCGTCTCCTCGCGGATGCGGTTGACTTCAGCTCTGGCACTATCCAGTTTGTCCTGTGCTTCCGTTTCTAATTCTTCTATTAAATCTATAAATTCGCTGCGCATAAAACCTCCGTCGGCAAGTTTTTTCGCGTCGTTTTTAACTTCACAAATTGAATTTATTATAACATAGCAGGCGGAGTGAGGACTTTGTGCTTTCTCACTTTTTTTATGCTATTTACAAAAATATATAAATAAAAGCAGGGCTTTTTTAGAGGCTTGAACGAAGCTTGTCTCTTTTTATGTTAAATAATTATCAAAAATTTAATAATACGTTCTATTTAACACAAGAATCGGCCGGGACGTGTATCATAGAAGTACCATCCGTTTTCTTAAATCACGGTTAAAAAGACCGAATCAGAGGAGGAATTATGAAACACTATACCGCAATCCGGCCGGAAGAACTCGCCTTGAATCCTTGGAAAAGCTTCGGCCATGACTGGGCCGTCCTGGCTGCAGGAGGCAGGAAGAAACACAACGCGATGACCGTATCCTGGGGCGGCTTCGGCGTACTTTGGGGCAAACCCGTGGTCACGCTTTATCTGCGCCCGCAGCGTTACACCCGCGGCTTTATCGAAAAGAAAGGGAAATTCAGCCTGAACTTCTTGAAAGAAAGCGAAGAAAACCGCAAGGCTATGCGCTACATCGGAGGCGTATCGGGACGTGACGGCGACAAGATGAAAAAGGCGGGCCTGGCGTATAACCTGGAAAAGAAAACCCCCACGATTCAGGATGCCGAAATCGTCATGAACTGCCGGGTCATTTACCGGGGCCGAATCGAAAAGGGCAATTTCATCAATCGTGAACTGATCAAAGAAAATTATCCCGATAAGGATTATCACTTCGTCTACCTGGCCGAAATTACGGAATGCCTGGTAAAGGATGAAGACGATGATGCGGCCGAAAAGGAAGAAAACGAGACAAAAGAAAAAGACGCCTGATAAACAGCGCCGATGACGGAGCAGGCAGCGCGCCTCCCGTCAAGAAAACACCGCTCAAAAAAGAACCGCCGGTTTCAGCCGGCGGTTCTTGTCTTTAAGAACGTTCATGCCTCTGCCGTTTTACTGCGGCAGCGTGCGTCCTTCCATTTGATAACGGGCATGGTCCACAACATTCATATTGCTGAAGCGGTCAATTGCCGCAATCCAATACACATGGTCTTCATGCGTCCGCCCGCCGGCCTTGCTGGCTGCGCCGATGTAGGCGTTCCCGAATTGAGCATCAGGGGTCAGGAGCCAGTCATTGTACTGCGCTTTCATGTCTTCAAAGAAGAGCTCTGCGGGAGATCTTGTCTCCACATTCCAGGACGGTCTGTAGTAACGATCCACATCCACGCTGCCGATTTCCTCAGCCGGCAAGCTGACCGACTGGCGGCGTGCCACAATGCAGCCCAATTCGCAGCGCTCAGCGCCTTCCGCAGACGCGGGATCCGGCAGCATCACCGACAGGCCGTTCTCCGCCCGATACGCATTAATATAGCCTATCGCTTCGGCTGCCCAGCCCTGCTGAAGTCCGCGGATCTGTTTTTCAATATTATGATTAATATAGTAAGTCTTTTCAGAAGGACTGATCCGGTAGCGTTCTTCCGTCTGAGGCTCCGTCGTTTCTGCCAGATCCTCACGATAGCTCAGCGTACCGTCGGCAGGATCCACATCGTAAATCGCATAGGTCGTCTCGGAACCTTCGAGGCCTTTTTTCTTAATAATGTAATCGTAAGCCGTTCCGCTTTCATCCTCGTCACTGTAAACAAGTCCCTCATACGCCAAAGCGGGGTCAAACTCGTCATCAAAGTAGACATAGTCGATCACTTCGACCTCAAAGGGGAGGGTCTCCGCCTCACCCTTCTGCTTCTTGTTTCCGACATGAATATCGGTCCGCCCCTGCGAATAGAGCAGGTATTTTACGGTTTCGCCATTGTCGAAAGCGAAAGGAATTTCATAGAAGTAATCGTATTCTACAACTTCCTGCGACTGCTCTTCAAAGGCGAGCTCGGCATCCGCCACATAGCGGCGGTTTGTGCTGACCTTCGGGACATCGTTGGAATAGGTCTTGAAGCCGCGATGCACGATAACGGCATTCTGCACCGGCTTGGTAATTGCAGAGGCCGGTTCTTTTTCTTCAACTTTTTTGCCTTCTTTATTGTAGGCCGCCGCATGGGTAATCGTACGCTCGCCGTCCGCGCCGCGCTGCTTCATATACATGTAATAGTTGCCTTCGGCATCTAAATAAGAAGAATCTTCATCATAGTCGTTATATTCGGAAGCGATGTCGTCAAAATCATTGATCGCCTGCAGCAAGTCATCAGCACTTGTCCAGCTCTCGGCCTTTTCTTTAGTGATGAAGTATTCCGTTTCTGTTTCAAAAGGAATCGCTTCCGTCTCTTTTGTCTCGCGCCATTCCACACCGCGTGTAATGATCTCATCAACGGCATCCTTGTGTTCACTCGATAAGACGCCGGCCATGCTTGACGCCTCTACCTTGCCGTTCTTATCCATGGCATAGTAACCGCGGGTCAGATCATAGCCTTTCTCGCCTTTCTGCGTGACTTTTTCATAGTCTTTCGGCTTGGCCAAATCATCCTTCTTAACGGTTTTATAAGGAATTTCTGTTTTTTCTTCGGCGCCGACTGCACGGACGATAATCTCATCCTGAGGATCCGTACTTTCTTCATGCACCAAGCTGCCCTCCGCCTCGTAATTTACTTCACCGGTATCCGGATTGACGGGGAAGGCATAGACCTTGAGCTCACGGCCTTCAGCCCCTGCTTGCTTCACGAGATCCTCGCTGCCGTAAAGCTGATCGCGATCGGCTTCATAAAGTGTTTTGTACGGCGTCATTTTTTCTGTTTTCTTCAGATTGCCGACCGCAATAATCTCATCCTGACCGCCGCTGTAACGCTCTTCGGCCGGATATTGATCATCTTTGTAGGTCGTTGTCTGACGAATCGGATCCTTGCCCTTTTGCGTGACCGTCTGTTCGCCGTCATACGCTTCGGCGGCAACGTAGACCGTCTTATACGGCACTTCTTCACTGCGGGTCACACTGCTGACATCATATTTCTCGTCGTGCTGTCCCGGCTCAACCGGATAGAAGGAAACCGTAAAGAGCACTTCTTCGGAAACACCCTCCAAGGTAATCACTTCTTTAAAGGCATAGTTCACATAGTCTTCCGCATTCAAGACTTTCAGCCCCGCCGGGATGCTGACCGCCGCAATCAGGAGCAGCCCCATCATGCGCTTCTTATTCTTTTGACCGCTCGTCACAAAGATCAGCGCGCCGCCGCTTGCCATAAGCAGGACCGCAACGGCCGGCATGAGGCCTTTCTGACCCGTCTTGACCAGGCCGTTCTCCTCCGCCTTCTTGCTTTCTTCCGGCTTCTTCTCCGCTTCCGGCGCCTTCGTCGGCTCGGCCGGAACTTTGACTTTGACGCGGACATGAATCGGCATTTTATCGCCCGGCGCCACCGTCACCTCTTCGTTGCTGAAGAAAGACAGGCGTTTATTTTGCGTCACCTTGACTTTCCCCACCTTAAAGACTTTGTCCGACTCATTTTTCAGAAACACACGAACCATATCCTCATCTTGTTCCTGCGTCACCGTAAAATTAATCGGCTGCTTCTCTTCCGCCGCTGCCTTTTTTTCAGGCAGCGCTCCATAGGCTCCTAAAAGGACGCCCAAGCCCAAAAGACCAGCTCCGATCTTCCGCAGCAGCTTTTTCTTCATACAATAATCTCCTTTCTTGATCCGGAAAATTATGATGTGAAGTAAATTTTCTGTGAAATTGTCATTTAAAATATCCTCCGCCCCGGACGATGCCGCAGCAGAGAAATGTCATTTGCTCAGAAATACTTCCCCTTTGATATTCCCTCTACCGTGATTTTACCAGAAAAGCAGAAATATTGTGTAAAAATTCGAAGAGAAAAGAAACGAAACACGCCGGGATTCATTTTTTTCTCAAAAAGAAAAGCCCTCCGCCGCCGAAAACGCAGGAGGGCCCTGAAAAATAATTTTTTTCACATCAGAAAGCGGCAATATCCTCTTTGCTGACCGTCCGGCAGATCGCCGCCGCCAGCTCGGCCGCCGCCTTGTAATCGTCCAGCGAGGCAATGCCGTAATGGCTGTGAATGTAGCGGACCGGAATGCCGATCACCACCACCGGTACTCCCTGATTGCTCAGGTGAATGGCGCCTGCGTCCGTACCGCCGCCGCTGCGCACGCCGGTCTGGATTTTAATGCCTTCTTTTTCCGCCAGCTCGATCACATATCGCATAAAACGCGGATTCGCAATCATGCTGCCGTCGATATGCCGCAGCATCGGTCCTTCCGAGACTTTCGCCTGGGCCATGTAGGCTTCACCGAAGGTATCGTCGGCCGGTGTCCCTTCAAAGCAGATCGCCAGATCCGGCTTGACCTTTGCGGCACTGACTTTGGCGCCCCGGGTGCCGACTTCTTCCTGCGCCGAAAAGACGCCGGTTACATCCGCTTCAAGCGTTTCGCCCGAAAGCGCCTGCAGAGTCAGCACTTCCGCCGCACAGCCGATCCGGCAGTCAAAGCCCTTGCCCAAAACCAGTGCTTCTTTCTGCGGCAGGCGCTGAAAGTCCACATCCGGAACAATAGGCGCCGCGATATCCACGCCGAATGTCTCACGGACTTCTTCGGCGGAATCCGCCCCGATATCGATCAGCATATTCTGCACATCCGGCATTTTGCTGCGGTCTTCGGCCGAAGCAAAATGAGGCGGCTTGGCGGCGACGACGCCGGGAATATAGCTCCCGTCCTGCCGTCTCACCCGGACCTTCTGCGCCATGACATTCGCATCCAGCCAGCCGCCGACTTTCACAAAACGCAGCAGCCCGTCCGGCCTGATGGCCTGCAGCATAAAGCCGACCTCATCCGTGTGCGCATCGAGCATGATCCGCGGAGCGTCCCCGCTGTTTTCTTTCCGCTCGACATAGCAATTCATCATTGCATCCCGGCTCACATCGCCTAATGATTCGCAGTAACGTTCGACGACGGCCACGACTTCATCTTCAAAGCCGGACACCCCGTTCGCGTTCGACAGTGCTGCCAGGAGATTAACTTGTTCTTCTTGTGTCATAAATTTGCCACGTCCCATCTTTCGTCTTATTTGCTTTCAGAATATTCTTTAAAGCAGTCTTCTGCTGTCTTATTATACCCGAGCCTGCAAACGGATGTTACGGAAGAAAATGCATGCTTTGTTATTATTTTTTAAAAGACAGCGCGATGTGTCTGCTGTCTTCTTTTAAGAAAGGTTATATATATGGAAAATCTGACAAACAAAACACGCAAGATCATCTCCGCCGTGCTTTTTGTGATCACGCTGGTCCTCAACGTCTTAGGCGCGACGGGTGTCATCAACGGACTGACGCAAAAGGAAGTCTCGGACATGAATCCGACCCTGATCACGCCGAGCGGCCCGACGTTCAGCATCTGGTCCGTTCTTTACACGCTTTTGATCATTTCGATCATCGCCTTATTCGTCAAACGCGGCGATCCCTACTATGAAGCCGTCACGGAAAAAGGCTCTCTGTTTTTCTGGCTCAGCTGCCTCTTCAACAGCGCCTGGATCGTCACCTTCTCTTTTGAACTGATCGGTATCTCGACCATTTTCATCATTCTCCTGATGCTCAGCCTGATGCTGCTTTTAAGAGAAATCAGCCGTCAGCAAAGAGACAAGCAGTGGCTGCTGCCTTTAACCTTCGGTCTTTATGCGGGCTGGATCTTTATTGCGACGGTCGTCAACATCGCGGCCTGGTTGGTCAGTATCGGCTGGAACGCCTTCGGCATTTCGCATGATATCTGGGCCGTCGTCATCTCCATCGTCGCCGCGGGCCTGGCCTTTGCCGTCACCTTTGATCACCGCAATGCCGCCTTCCCGCTCCCGATTGCCTGGGCTTTTTTGGGCATCCGAAACGAGCTGGCCGGCAGCGGACATAAGGCCGTACAGGTCGTCGCCATTATCATGATGATTGTCCTGATCATCCGTGCGGTCATCGCCTTCAGCCGCAACGGCGCACGCCTTGCGCCCGCATCCGAAGAGGCCGCCGTCGCAGACGGAAGATAAAGGCTCTCCGAAAAAGCGATCAAGATTCAAAACACATAAGAAAAGCCTCGCAGCGGCAGAATGCGGCTGCGGGGCTTTTTCATGCGGGAAAATGTTTAATATCGAAGCTCAGTGCTTGCCAAGCAAGAGCGCGGACTCGAGCCAGAGCAGGATGTCTTCGGCCGGGGCCCCTCTTTTGTCTTCGGCGGAAAGTTCCGCCGGACTTTCGGAATAGCCGCGCAGGGAGACGTAATCGAGGCCGGCCTGCTTATATAAAATCGCCAGGCGCTTGGGTTCCTCGCCGCCGCGGCTCAAAGGATCTTCCGCGCCGTAAAGGATCAGGACCGGGCAGTGCTCGGGCATGTCGATCAGCTTCTCTTCACGGGCCAATATGCCCAAACTGTGGTTCAGGTCGCGGTAGAGTTTTAAAGTCGGGACAAAATCCCGGTACGGGTCCGCCTTCTGCTCGTTCGGGCTCAGCCAGGCATAAGGCGAGCGGTGCGCGGCCCAGCGCTGTTTCATATAGTCTTTGCTTTGCCGGCCGATGCGGCGGGGGCGATAGCGTTCTTTATGGAAAAAACTCGTGATGGCCAAAAGGATCTTCCGGAAAACCGCTTCCTGCAGGCGGATGCCGGCGGGCGCAATCAGGACGGCACCGTCCGCATCTTCGGGCCAGGTAAAAAGATAGCGCCTGACAAAATACGTGCCGGCGGCGTCTCCGATCAAAAACAGAGGCAGTTCGGGGTAGGAGGCTTTGAGCGTGCGCGAAAGCATTAAAATATCCGCCAGGACATAATCGTCGCCGCGCAGCGGGCCGAAATAGCCCAGATCTTCATCATAAGCAGCGGACTGACCGTGCCCTAAATAATCGTGGCCGAAAACGAGAAAGCCTTCCGCCGCCAGAAAACGGGCGAAGGCATCGTAGCGGCCGATGTAATTATTCAGGCCGTGGCAGATCTGCACCAGCCCGCGGATCTCCCCCTCGGGCACCCAGCTGATGCCGTGAAGCGAGGTCCGGCCGTCTCGGGACGGGAATCTGAACGATTCTTTCTGAATGCGGCGCGGATGCGATGGATTCATGCTTTTGCCTCTCTTACTTTCATATTTAAATAAACGCTCTGAATGAAACACTGCATTACATTTTACTGAATTTCAGGCGGCTTGACCAGATACGAAGAGGTTTCCGTGGTGATCCAGTCGCCGATGTCAAAAGGCTTGTCGAGCATGATCGCCAGTCCCGCCACCAGATTGGACGCCGTGTCCTGAGCGGCCAAGGCTAAGGCAACACCGGTGATGCCGAGGGTGGCAAAAACGCCGCCCAGATTGCTGATCCATTGGTCAAGCACCATGACGACGGCAATGACTACGATGACCACCTGAATGGCGCCGCTGAGATAGCCGAAGGCGGTTTTTCCGGCGGAGGCCTCGGTGATATCCGTATCTTCTTCAATCTTTTCCAGCAGATGCCGGACCGCCAGGTAGAGGATGCGGGCGGCGAAGATGATCATGGCCGAGTACAGCAGCTTGACAAAAATGACCGCCGCGGTCTCCGGCAGCCCGAATAGCGGCAGCAGGAAAAAGGCGATGATGAAAAAGAGCAGCCAGCCGAGCGGTTTCTTCAGGGCCTGCTTGGTCTTTTCGGCATTCTCGGGATCCTTTTTTCTCTGGCGGGTTAAGACCAGATGCAAAATGCCTTCCGCTGCCTTGTTTTTTATGATTAATATAAGAACCAGTGCGATCGCTGCCAGGCCGATATTGAGCCAGCGGCCGTCGACGGCCTTCTCTCCGATGTCCTCCAGGGTTTCTGCTTCAAATCTCATCATGTTTTATCCCTTTTTCTTTTCTCTGAACGATGCCGGCTGAAACGGCAGCGCTCTCGTATTTTGAAAACAATGGTTTTATGCTATCACATTTCGCGCAGCAAACCGAGTGTGCGTGCCGTCTCTAAAAGATCTTCCAGGCAGGGCCAGATATAAGGCAGACCTTGCCGGACCGCTTCGGCGCGTTCCCTGACCTGCGGATAGGCTACGTCATGCTTGCGCCAGTTCGCCCCGTCGGTGTAGGCATGGATCAGCATGGGCTGCAGGCGGTCTAAGGCATTGGCAAAAACAGCTTCCTTGCTTTTGCCCTCATCAAATTCCATCCAGAGTGCCTTGAGCTTTTCGCCCTGGGCCCGGGGCAGCATGGCATAAATGCGGTCAGCCGCCTTCATTTCCCGTTCGGCCTTGTCCTGATTGCCCTTTTCGTCATAGGCAAAGGTATCGCCGGCATCGATTTCCACAATGTCATGGATGAGGCACATGCTGATCACCTTGAGAAGATCCGTCCCTTCCGGGCCATGGTCCGCCAGGATCAGGGCCATCACGGCCAGCTGCCAGGAATGTTCCGCATCCGTTTCCGTTCTCGAACGGTCCAGAAGCAGGCTCTGCCGGTAAATCCGTTTCATCTTGTCCATCTCCATGATGAATTCCAGACGGGCCTTATCTTCCGGGGCCAGCAGATTATAGCTTGCCAGCATCTGCCGGCGGCGCTCGGCTTCATCAAACGCAGGCTCGGCGGCCTCTGCTTTTTCGCTCTTCTCTGCCGCAGCTGCGGAACGCTGCTCCGTCTCTTTTTTTATCTCTTTTTTTTCGTCCATTTCCTTTTACTCCTCTTGCTCCTCTGTGCTTTCGCCGGGGTGCTGCGGCTCGGTTTCGAGATTCAGCACCTCCCGGTCTTCGTCCTCCTGCGGCTCCTTGCCGCTGCGAAGCGCCAGCGATTTCCGCCAGTCTTTTAAATCATCATGTTCTTCGTCCCGCAGGATGTAATGCACGCCCCACGGCGTGAAGTTCCCGCTTTGAATGCGGTCATGCAGGTAGTAGCGGTAGTATTTGCGGCGCCGGTCCTGCCGCTGCCGGTAAAGCCGGTCAATCTGCCGGCGGGCCCGGTCCGCTGCCTCCCAGCTCTCTAAAGGATAGGCCAAAAGCAAGGCGACGGAACGTGCTTCCATCACGAGATGATTATCCAAAGCCGGGGCATCGATGATGTCTTCGTAAAAACGCTTGCCGCGTTCCTGATTCGTATCCACAATCTGATGCCAGTACTCATGATGCGGCAGATCCGGCAGGAGCACGGTCAGTTTCTCCCAGCCGCTGTTGACCGCCAGATACACCACCTCATCGCGCTTGTCTTCTTCGTCGCGGCCGGCGTACATAATCCCTATATAATGCGTATCGTAATTGTCTTCAAACTGCCAGGGGTTCACGCCGTGTTTTGACGCCTGCGGCAGGCCGCACTGAGGCGGCGGACTGCTGCCGCGGACCACGGGGTGGTGCTTGCGGAAGCGGATCATTTTCCGCCAGAATTCGAAAAGATGGCGGTTTTCTTCCAGATCGTTCCAGTCCAGCCAGGAAATTTCATTGTCCTGGCAATAGGGATTGTTGTTGCCGTAGCGGGTGTTGCCGAATTCGTCGCCGGCCAGGAT
>CALLQJ010000278.1 GCA_938014865.1 uncultured Fastidiosipila sp. | reverse complement strand
TACAATCTTTTCTTCTCCATCTCTTTGTAATTCCTTTTCTAACGCTCGAATTGCGCGCGCACGCGCAATGCCGAAGCCGGCAGGACGCTTCTTTTCCTGCGGCTTCAGGTGCGGCTTCAGGGCTTGGCTCTCTTCTGCAGACTTCTCTTGTGCTTCTTCTTTATTTTCTTCTTTATTTTCTTGCATCTTGCGGCTCCCATCGGTTCATGAAGGCGGCCACCTGAGCGTAGAGCACCTCATTTTTCTCCGGGAAGACATTGGGGTGGCCGAAAAATCCGTGCGGAACCCCCGCATAGCAGCTGGATTCCGTCGGGACCCCGCTTTCCCGCAGGCGCTCGGCGTAAAACTGCCCTTCATCCCGCAGGGGGTCGTGTTCCGCCGTAATGATCAGAGCGGGCGGCAGAATGCTTAAATCCTCTGCCCGGAGAGGCGAGACCCGAGGATCTTTCATTAAAGCAGGATCCGGCAGATAAAGCTCATAGTATTCCCGCATTTTCTGCGCCGTCAGCCCGTAGCGGCTCCCTTTCTCGTGAAAGGACGGAAAGGGCGAGTGCTCGCTGTAATCATCGGATACGGCGGGATAAAGCAGGATCTGCAGGTCCAGATTGCTTCTGTGATTTTCCTCATTCATCAGGCGGGCCGTTGTCGTCGCGAGGTTTGCCCCCGCCGAATCGCCCATAATGGTCAATGGCCGGAATATCGGATCGCCCAGATCCAGGAAATAATCCGAAAGCTCCTTGCTGATGGCCAAAGCATCCTCGAGCCCGTCGGGGAAAGGATATTCGGGGGCCAGGCGGTAATCAATCGAGCAGACTACGCGTCCCGTTGAGGTCGCCAGGCGCGCACAGGGCAGGGTATAGCTGTCTACCGTGCCGGTGACGAAACCGCCGCCGTGAAGATAAATGATCAGGCCTTGTGACAGTTCTTCTTTCGGAATGAATACACGCACCGGCCGATGCGACTCACGGTCGCCGTCAAGCAGGTACTCGTCCATCAATATAAAGCCGTCCCGCTCTTCTTCTTCCGGCTCGGCAGCAAATGCTTCCTTCGCCCGTCTGAGCAGGGTGTAGTTTTTCTTTACGCTGAATATCGGCAGCGAGGCCAATCTCAGACCGAGGCGCACGATCGGGTGCATAGGAAGTCTCCTTCACTGAAAATCTGCCCTTATGATAACGGAAATGAAGGAAGAATGCGCCGGCTTTTGCAGCGGAAAAGTGTAAATTTTGCAGAGGTGAATTTGGAGCAGGAAAAAACGAGAGAACGGCTGCATCGGCCGTCTCCCGTTTTTCACACTTATATATACGTTATATACCCGCTTTATCCCGGCGGATAAGCAGCCTTATTTTGTTACCGCTTTTTCTTTCGGACGCTGTGCTTCTTTCATCGTGAGCCCCGTCGAATAATTCAGCTGGCGCGGTTCATACTCTTCATTTTCCCGCTGCCGGGTATAGCCGGTGTAATCCCAGGTGGCGGGGCGGGCGTCCTTGCGCCAGGGCCTGCGCTCCCAGTAATAGCCGCGGAAAGGATCGCGTGTCCGGTTCATCCAGTCCAAAATGACATCATGCAAATGGTCGCGCACGGCCTGATGCTCTTCGGAGAGGATGAGATTATGCAGCTCTTCGGGATCCTCTTTGATGTCGTAAAGCTCATCCTGCGAGAGCAGGTGGATGGAGAGTTTATAACGTCCGTCAAAGACGGCCCGCATGGGCTGGAAGCCGCCGAAGCCGTCATGATCGATTTCATAGCGGCCGAACTCGGTGAAGACATAGTCGTTCCCTTTGAAATCGGCGTCTTCGATCATGGGCCGCATGGATTTTCCTTCCATAATCTTCGGCACCGGGATACCGGCATAGTCGAGGATGGTCGGGGAGAGGTCGATGTGCGAAGCCGGATGCGGATTCACCTTGCCGCCTTCTGCTTCGGGGTCGCGGATGATCAGAGGGATACGGGCGATTTCATCGTACATGGCCGGCCCTTTCGCATAAAGAGAATGCGAGGAAAGGAAGTCGCCGTGGTCTGAGGTGTAAATGATGAGGGCATCCGGAGCATAGTGTTCGGCTTCTTCGAGGAAGCGGCCGATCTGGCTGTCCACAAAAGAATTGCAGCCGAGGAAGAACTGCGGCGTGATTTTCAGCGCGTCCTTATCTTCGGAAAGGCTGTCCCCGGCCCAGGCTTTCTGGTAGTCCGGCTTGCCGGAAAGATCGTCCCAGACGTTCTTGCTCTTCGGGAACTCATAGCCTTCATACATCGAGGCATAAGGTTCCGGGCAAAGATAGGGGTCGTGGGGTTCATCATAGCTGACGACCAGGAAATAATCGTCTTCCCGGGCATTCTTGATAAAGTCGATGGCGCGTTCCGTCACCCGGTAACCGTAGGTATCTTCGGCTCGGACACCGCCTTCCTGCGTGTTGCTTTCGGTCTGCCGAGACTTAAAGCGTTCGTCTTCCGAAAGCTCATCGAGGTAATTTCGCATGTCGTACCAGTAATCGGGGTCCCAGCCTTCCTGCGCCTTGCCCAGACCGAAGTAGTCGTAGCCGTCCAGGTGATATTTCCCGATGTAGGCACAATGGAAGCGATGGTCCGAAAGACGCTGACCGATGGTTTTGACATTCGCGCCCAAGGGCATGGAGTTGCCCCAGGAACCGTTTGAATGCGGATAAGTTCCGGTAAACAAAGCAGAGCGGGCGGGGCCGCAGACCGGCTGGCAGGTATAGGCGCGATCAAAGCGTACGCCTTCCGATGCCAGCTTATCCAAAGCCGGCGTTTTCATGTCCGGATGTCCGTAGCAGCCCAGCATATCGGTCCGCTGCGTATCCGTCATAATAAAGATAATTTTGCGTCCCAGATGGGAATAGCGTTCAATATCTGACATAGAGAGGTCCTTTCTTTTTCTTTATGCTTTCTTCTTGCATTTATTTTACATTTATTTGTTTTTAACCCTTTACAGCACCCGAGACCAGCCCTTTGACCATGTATTTGTTGAAGAAGAAGAAAATAAGCAGCATGGGCAAGGTGCCGATGATCGATATTGTATTAATTAAAGACCAATCATAAGATAGTTCTCCCAGGTAGCGTAAGGCAATGCCGGCCGAGAGCGTTCTCAGCTCATCCGTCTGGATCAACGTCACGGCATGCAGATAGTCATCCCAGGCCTGCAGAAAGGTGTAGATCCCGCAGGCAAATATACCGGATCCGGTCAGAGGCAGTGCAATGTTGACGAAAGAACGCAGCCGTCCTGCACCGTCAACATAAGCGGCTTCTTCCACTTCGCGCGGAATCCCGTCAAAAAAGCTGGTCATCAGCATCGCTGAAAAAGGAGCTAATGTGGCGGTCAGCGCAAAGGTTAATCCGGCCCGGGTATCGATAAGCTGAGCGCGGCTCATAATACCGTATAAGGAAATGAGCCGGCTGACGACCGGGAACATCTGAGCAGCAGTAATTGCTGCAATCAGAAACTTATTCCATTTGAAATTATACCTTGACAAAGCATAGCCTGCCAAAATCGAAACAAATAAGGTCAATACGGTGACAAGACCCGAAATAATAAAGTTATTAATGTAATAGGTGAAAAAATCATTGTTCACCGTAAACAGACTTTTATAACTTTGAATAGTCGGATTTTTGATCGTAAAGGTCGGCGGGAAGCGGAAGGCCTCCATATTGGTTTTGAATGAGGTCAGGATCATCCAGTATAAGGGAAAAAGCAGGAAGATGAAGACGATAATCAAGACAATAACAGCCAGTATTTTTCCGCCCTTGTTTTTTGATTTTTGTTTTTTCATGCCGGCCTCCTTAGTCCATTTCTTCTTTGGGGAAAGCGATATTGAAAATCCAAACCACTAAAATCATTAAGACCAGCCAGATCGTGGTTACGGCCGCACCGGAACCGTGATCGAAGCTTACAAAGGCTTCTCGATAGCTTAAGACGGCTAAAGTCTGTGTGGCATCATTAGGTCCGCCGCCGGTCATGGTCCAGAACAAGGGGAACTGTTTGAAGTTCTCGATAATGGACATGGTCACCGATACTTTAATGACGGGGCTCATGTAGGGCACAATGATTTTAAAGAAGCGTGTGGGTGCATTGGCACCGTCAATTTTTGCGGCTTCCAGCATGTCCGTCGGCACATTTGAAAGACCCGCCAGCAATAGTAAAGTCATCAAGGGTGTCAGCTTCCACAACGCGGCAATAATTACACCCCATAGGGCGGTCTGCGGATTGTTCAGCATGGCAAAATCCGTAACAGCACCTCCTGTAATAACGGAAACAAAATATTTGAAAATGCCGTATTGCGGCTGGAAAATCCACATCCAGATCAAAGCGGAGATGACGGTGGGGACGATCCAAGGCATCATCATGACACTGCGCAGAAAACGTGCCCCTTTTATGTTTGAATTTAAAATAAGAGCCAATGCCATGCCGACAATGAATTGGATCAGAACGACTAAGATCACAAATTTAAACGTAATTAATATAGAAGGTATGATCTTTCCGCTGCGGAAGAGATCCTTGTAATTTTCAAAATTATTCCAAACGCCCGGCTTTCCGGAAATTAAATTTTTAGATCCGTAATCCTGAAAGCTCAAGAAAATGGATTCAACAATAGGAATCAAAATAAATGCGATAGACAGTACTAAAATCGGTATCAGCAAAACGGCTGAAAAAAGTCTGTCGCCGTTTCTTCGATTATTTAAACGGCCTTTCATGTCTCAACCTCCTGAAAAGCGGGGTCCTTTAAAAAGACCCCGCAAAAGTCAAAATGTTTTTGAACTTATTTCAAAATCGTTTCAGCTTTAGTTTTGAATTCCGCAATGGCCCCGTCGACATCTTTTTGATTGACGGTGACGGCCTGTGCGAGGGAAGCAAGTTCTAAATCGATGTCCGAAATTTCAGGAATGAAGGGCTGCGAAATAACCTCTGATTCGGATCCCTTTGCACCTTCCAGGACAGGGTTCAGTTCCATATCTGCCATGGATTTTGTCGCAGGATAAGCGGGCGTGATGTTTTGCAGATAATCCTGAAGGGTATCTTCACTGATCAGATATTCTACAAAATCGGAAAGGGCCGCCGTCTGTTCCTCGCCGTTGTCGACAAGAATAATGCTGTGTGCCTGAAGCATCGACTTGCCTTCGCCCGATCCGCCTTTAAGCGGCTTAGCGGAAATAGCGAAATCCGCCGCATCCTCGTTAATCGAAGAAATGCCGTTAAAGCCCCAGGACTGGTCATAGTACATGGCAAGCTGACCTAAGGCAAAAAGGTTTCTTAAATCCTTTAATTTAGCGTTTTGCGGGTTGTACTGTTTCTTGTCCAGTTCCTGCAGCAGTTCAAAGGTCTGTTTGAAACCGTCATTATCGACGGAGAGATTGCCCTCATCATCGAAAAGACGGCCGCCCATCGTGAAGATCATGGCGTTCAATGCGACACCGGAAACCGGGACTGAAGCGGTAGTCTGACCGAAAGGATAGATCTTATTTCCGTCATCGGTTTTGAGTTTAGCAATTTCATCCGCCATGCTCATCATTTCATCATACGTTTCGGGCGGTGCATCAAAGCCGGCTTCTTTCAGAATATCTTTATTGCAGTAAAGCACAAAAGGTGAAATATAAAGCGGCAGGCCGTAATGGCTTCCGTCAATTTCATAGTCTTCCATGACATTAGGATAGAAGGTATCCAGGAACTCTTGGCTGAGAATGTCTTCTACCGGAGAAGCAAGACCGGTATCCATAAGACCGGGCACCCAGGAAATTTCACCGAATAAAAGATCCACGCGATTGCCGGATGCCGCCATATTGATGATCGTGTTCACGATTTCATTGTAAGGCGCAGAAACGTATTCTACGGTGACATTGTCATGCGCCTCTTCATAATCCTTTTTTACGCCTTCCCAGAACTCGGTATAGCCTTGTTCTAATACGGCATAGTTGGCGAATTTTAAGGTGACGTCGGAAGCGCTTTCGCCTTCTTCCGTTTTATTTGCTTGTTCTTCTTGCTTTGTTGTCTTATTGCTGCCGCTCTTTTCATCATCATTGCCGCCGCAGGCAGCAAGCGAAAGGGCCATAACAGCCGACAACGCGATACTTCCGATACGTTTGTACACTCGTTTCATATTTGCCTCCTAATTTAAAATGACTTGCGTTTCTTTTTATTTTCTGATCACAGAGGATCAAAAAGATTTTCTTAAATCCCGGTACTTTCTCTTTTAATGAGTTTTATATTGCAGCTTTGATCTTCTGCCTTGCCCGTTTCGATCAGTTCGAACATGGTGTCGAGCATTTTCTGCGCCATGTCGCGTCTGTCGACCGATATCGTGGTCAGAGACGGAGAGATGTACTCCGATAGTTTGGTATTGTCAAAGCCGCTTACGGCAAGATCACCGGGGACATTGATTCCTAATTCTTTGGTAATGCGCAGGACTTCGACGGCGGTCCGGTCATTAAAAGCAGATATGGCGTCCGGACGTTCTTTCCCGCTCAGGCAGCCTTTCAGCCGGCTGCGGAATTCTTCATCACTCGGAGAAGGTGCCATAATGAGTTTTTCCAGGTTCTTTTCACGACAGAAATCTTCATAAGCCGTCACGCGAGGGTCCTCCCAAAATGTTTCGTTTTGATCAGAGACCGAACGGTTGGCAAAAAGTATTCTGCGGCACCCTGATGCATAAAGATGATCGAGCAGAAGTTTTTCACCCCGGTAAAGCCCGGAATTGATAATCGCACAATTCTCGGGAACCTCATCAATGGAATTACGCTGTACCATCACCGTCGCCACGCCGGCCCGGCTCAGCTGTTTTAAAGTATCTGTATCGAGGGAACTGGAACTTATGAAAACACCGTCAAACTGCCGGGCAATAAGATCGTTGATATAGCCGCTGTCTGTTCTGTAGCGGGAAAGCGAGATCAGGTAGTTTTCAGAAAACAAAATAGTTTCCATGGCATCCATGACATCGCCGAAATGCTCGGAACGCAGATCGTCGGTCAGAAAGAGAAGATGCCTGCTTTTTTGCATTTTTAAAGAACGGGCCAGATGATTAGGCTGATAATTCAGACGCTCTACGGCTTCAAGAACACGTTGGCGCTTTTCTTCTTTGACGTAACGATTTCCGTTCATCACATACGACACAATGGTCTCGCTGACGCCGGCTGCTTCGGCGACGTCGCGTCGTGTTACACGTGTTTTCCGTTTGTTTTTCATAATCCGCACCCTTCGTAATTGTTCAATATCACAAATATAAACAATGTACACTCGTGTGTATACTGTCAGAATATACGAATATAAGCGGAAAGTCAACGGAAAAACACAAAATTTCGATGATTTTACAAGAACTGAACATTCAAAGAGGCCATGCTATGATAGGAAAAAACAGAGCGGAGTTTACGATGAACGATTCAAAGCAAATGCACGCCCTTAAAGACAGCGAGCCTGCGGCAGCCGGCAAGCCGGAGCAGCGGAAACGGCCGCCTCAGTGGGCGGGACCTTTATTAATTCTGGTCACCGTATTCTTCTGGATGGGCACTTATACCTATCCGGCGCTCCTTACCCCGTAATCGGAATCAAGACGACTTTGACGATGGACATGAACATCGCCCAGAAGGACAC
>CALLQJ010000277.1 GCA_938014865.1 uncultured Fastidiosipila sp. | reverse complement strand
GGAATATCTTCTTTTTGCAGAAAGCGAACCGCCTTCTCGGCACCGACGGTGACCCCGTCTTTCGCCGTCATGACCACAATACCGCAGTCCGCTACCCGCAAGGCCTGCACGACCTCGCCGAGGAAGTCGAAGTCACCGGGGGTATCAATCAGATTGACCTTGGTGCCTTCCCACTCACAGCTTGCTACGCTCGTATTAATACTGATATTGCGTCTTTTCTCTTCATCATCAAAATCAAGGACCGTTGTACCGTCGTCACTCTTGCCCGGACGCTTCACCACACCGGCTTTATACAAAACGGCCTCACAAAAGGAAGTCTTGCCTGAGCCGCTGTGGCCCAAAACAGCCACATTGCGCACGTTCTCTGCGGAATACTTTTTCATTCCGTCACCTCCAAGATTTACTTCAGCAGGCAAAAAATGCCTCGGATAAAATTATACTAGACATTATAAACAAATTAAAGGCGGATTTTCCCCGCTGAATCCTGTCGACCTGCACAGTAAACGTTCCGCCTTACTGACAAATATGCCAAAAATTCTCGTCTCCACAGAAAAAAGCCCTCGTCCTCGGCCCGCAGGCCCGGCGAGAGCTCGCTGAAAAAAGCGGCCGGAAGCTTTGCCTGCCGGCCCTTTGTCTTCTTCCGGGAGGGCCCGAAAGCCCTGCTTCCGGGAACAAAAGCCCTTAATAGCGGCCGATATTCTGCACCCGATCGCTTAAGGCACCGAGCGAACCGGTAATCAGCGCAATCAAGAAAATGAGCAGGAAAACGCCGAGGACCAAAAGCATCTTGCAGAAATAGGAACGGGCGTAATTGCGGCGGTTGACATTCTCATCGCTGACGGCAAACACAATCATGAAGATAAAGCCGATCAGCGGCACGGCAAATAAAATATCATAGCCGACATAGGCCCAGGCCTTGACCGGTCTCAGACGCGGCGGCAGGTCCTCCGGCCTCGTCATATTGCCGCTGTAGCTATAGCCTCCGGGCGGCATGCCGTAATTTGCAGCTTCCGGTCCCCTGACGCCGGGGCCGATCGATGCGCCGCATTGCGGACAATAGGTGGCAAAATCATGATTGCTCGCACCGCAGCTCGGACAGATTTTCATGGCGGCCTCCTTTAAAAAACGGATAGACTCCTTTTTTAGCTTGAACCCCTCTGTGATCTTTTACCCCTCCGTAAAGATCACCTTACGCTCTCTATTCTAAGCCATTTTGACATAATTTGAATACAGCTTCTTTAAAAAATATTCATTTTTAGTGAAAGAAGGCATCTTTTCCGTACAAATAAAGCGAAAGCCAGGCTTTGACGTCGTCCAGGCTGTCGATCTTCACCGATTCCCGGCGCAGCAGCTTCGCCTGCGGCCTGCCGGCCGCGTACGCCGTCAGGGTTTTGCGAAATTCGCGCATGCCTGCTTCTTCGCCGAGGAATGCCGCCGTGCCGGCGGCATGTTCAAATATAATTTCGGCCTTTTCCCTTGCGTCGGGTTCTGCCCTCCCCTGCAGTTCACGGAAAATCCAGGGCCGTCCCGTCGCCGCCCGTCCGACGGCGGCAAGATCCGCCCCGGATTCGGCCAGGCAGGCATCGTAGCTTGCCGGATCCTTTACATCGCCGTTCGCCGCGAGCAAAACGCCTTCGCGAAGGCCTTCTTTTTCCAAGGCTTCATGTACCCGCCGGATCACGCCCCAATCGGCGCGGCCGCTGTAAAATTCTTCGCGGAAACGCCCGTGCACCGTAATCAGCGAAACCCCCTCCGCCGCCAGACGGCAGGCCAGTTCCGGGGCTTTTTCCTCTTCGCCTTTAAAGCCGCGGCGCATCTTGACGGATAAGACCTTGCCTTCCGCCTCGAGCAGCGGAAAGAGCGTCCGGCAAATTTCTGCCGCTTCTTCGGGCCGTTCCATCAATGCGGAGCCGGCCCCGTTTTTGACGACCTTGGGGACCGGACAGCCCATATTGATGTCAATGCCCGTACAGCCGCCGAGGACGGGATCGGCCAAAACGGCCTCCGCCGCCGCCTTGAAATCTAAGGCCTCTGCGCCGAAGAGCTGAATGAGCACCGGCCCTTCCGTCGCCGGGTTGATCTCTAAATACCGCCGGGATTTGTTTAAGCCGCTGTAGCGGATGCCCGCCGCACTGGCCAGTTCGGTCGTCGACAAAACGGCGCCCTCGCGGGCACAGATCCTCCGGTACGGCAGATCCGAATAGCCCGCAAGCGGGGCCAAAAAGGCAGGGCGCCCGGCTCTTGCTGAGCCCGGCGCCTGCTTGAGTTCCTGAATAATCGTCTTATTATGCTGCACACAATCTCCTTTCGGCAGGCAGCTGCCGCTTCAAGCCGTCTGATCCGCTGTGATCCTCTAAGGATGCCTTCCGGTCCTTAAGCCTCCGGATACGGCAGATCCAAGAAGAACTCCTCGTCGTCGTCTTCTGCTGCGCGAATTTCTCCCGGCTTGATCGTGAAGCTCCAGCTGAAGGAATTTTCGGCCAGGCGGAAAGGCTTCCGGGTCAGAGGGCCGCAGCTGTTAGAGCCTAAGCCGCTCATGCGGTAATCGACACAAAGCACGGTCGACCCGGAGCGCTCCAGTTCAAAGTTATGCGCTTTTCGTTCCAGCTCTTCCTGGGTATAAGGCGAAACGCTGAAGGAATAGTCCTTTGCAGAGCTGATGCCGAAGGCCGAACCGACAGAATTGAGAAGCATCGTCGCCCGGCTCTTGCAGTGACTGCCGTTTTCCTGCGGCTTAATATAATCCGTATGATTCTCCTCCACCGTTGACGAGAAACAGCCCATTAAATTCCGGCCCGGCATATCTTCGTAGCTTTCATAAGGGCCCTCCCCGAAATAGACAAGATGCTGATAGTCCTCCGGCAGGAAGAAACGCATGCCGAAACGCGGGAGGTAAGGCGATCCGCCCAATGCGGCCAGACGTCTTTGATGTTCGGTCATCGGACGATTCGGGAAATCCTGCAGCCAGGGGAAATCGCGCTGTCTTTTTACCTCAAAATGCACGTCCAGCGCACCCGAGGGCTCCACGGTATACTGCACGGTAAAATCAAGCACCGGCTGCCGGTAGACCGCCGCCAGCGTGACCTCGGCACGGATGATCACCGCATCGGAATCGGGGGCATAATCGGCCTCAAAGCTTTTGACCTTTGTCTGTACCCGGTCAAATCCTGCTTCCCGCCAGATTTCAGCAATGTACATGTCATTGTCGGTCGGGGCGCGCCAGATATTAAATTCGGACGGCCGCGTCAGATACTCCGTATTGTCAAAGACCAGCCGCTCAATCGCAGCGGTCCTTTTATTAAATTGGTATTGAAAACCGCTCCCTTCAACGATGAGCTTCACCAGATTTTCGGAAATCCCGGGCCCTTGTTCCGCATAGTCCGGCGCATAAATCTCATCCCGGATCCCGGCCATTTCCTCCGGACTCATAAAATCCGGAATCAGATAAGGCAGGAGATCCGGCTCGCTGCCTTCACTCAGGCAGATCTGATCCACACCCAAAAGGGCCGGTTCGTCTTCCGCGGAACGCACGCTCGTCCGCAGCAGGAGAAGATCCAGATAGCTCGGCAGGGTATAGACATCATCTTCCATTTCCTCTAAGAAACCGGGGTCCAAATCCAATTCGATGACGGCCTTCTGCCTTGCCGGTACGCAGAAATCCCGGATAAAGCCTTCGTCGATGAGCGACGAGCCCGTTTTGAGGCGGTAATAAATGATGTGGTCTTCACCCGTGATATCGGCAAAGTCCATCATGCTTTGCAGCTCCACTTTGCCCTCCCGAAGGAGTTCAGGACCGGAGGTGACGCGCAAAGGCCGGATGGCATTTCCATAAGCCCTTAAGCCGTTGCTCGCTTTCCGGTCCGGGGTGACCAGACCGTCCACGCAGAAATTGCCGTCATGAGGGTATTCGCCGAAATCGCCGCCGTAATAATAGCGTCTTCTGCCTTCGGATGCCGGCCCCATGTCGATCGCATGGTCGCACCACTCCCAGGCAAAGCCGCCGCAGAGGCAGTCATTTTCAAAGACCCGCTTCATATACGCTTCGATGTCGCCCGGGCCGTTTCCCATGGCATGAATAAATTCAATCATGACATAAGGCTTTTTCCCCTCTTCTTCCCGCGCGATATACTCGTCTAAATCTTCTAAATGCGGGTACATATGCGAGGTAAAGTCCATTTCGGAAAGATCCGATTCAAAATACGGCGAACGGTAGCTGACCGATTCGTACTGGACAAAGCGGGAAGGGTCCAGTTCTTTGATTTCCAAAGCGGCATCTTTAAAGGCCTGACTGTAGCCGGATTCATTGCCCAAAGACCAGATGACAATACACGGCTGATTGCGGTCGCGCAGCACCATGCGGCGCACCCGGTCGCGGATGCCGGCATCAAAAATCCCCGTATTGGCCAGGAGAGAGTAGCTGTCGGAAACATAATCTTCAGGATGCGGCCTGTAACGGGAAAATTCGGCGCCCAGGTAGTGGACCGTGCCGTGCATTTCGATATCGGCTTCATCCATGACATAAAAGCCCATCCGATTATAAAGTTCATAAGCCCAGGGGGCATTCGGATAATGTGAAGTACGTACAGCGTTGATATTGTAGTCTTTCATCAGGTAAAGGTCGTCTAAGAGCTGTTCCCGGCTGATCGTATAGCCCGTTACGGGGTCGGAATCGTGGCGGTTGACGCCCTTGAATTTAATGTTTTGCCCGTTCAGGTAAAAGACGCCGTCTTTAATCTCTAATTTTCTCAGTCCGACATCCTGCGAAATAAGCTCTTCCTCCGTCAGTATCAAGAGCCGGTAGAGCATAGGCTTTTCGGCATTCCACAAAATCGGCGCTTCGATTTTAAAACGCTCACCGGCCTCAAAGCTTCCGAGAAGTTCACCGTCGGGCGCATAAAATTCAAAGCCGGCATCGGGATCGGGCTCGCCTTCCCAGTCGAGATCGACGCTGATTTCGACAGAAGACAAATCGTCGGCCCAATACTGATGCAGCTGATAGTCGCGGATATGATTTTCCGCCCGGAAGAGGAGATAGACATCACGGAAAATGCCGGACATGCGCAGTTTATCCTGATCTTCGAGATAGCTGCCGTCGCACCATTTTAAAACGAGAACCTGGATGAGATTATCGCCGAGTTCAAGGTATTCGCTCACGTCAAAAGACGCCGTCATATGTGAAGTCTGGCTGTAGCCTATAAAATTGCCGTTGATCCATAAATAAAAGCACGAGTCCACGCCTTCAAAATGCAGCTCGACGTCGCCTTCGAGTTCTTCTTCATCTAAAATAAAGAAAATCTTTTCATAGGCACCGGCCGGATTGGCGTCGGGAACATAGGGCGGATCCATGGGAATCGGATAGCGTGTGTTGGTGTATTGATTTTGATCGTAGCCTTGGGTCTGCCAGCAGGACGGCACCTCAATAAAGGGGGCATCTTCGAGGACCGGCCGTTTGCCGAAGGCTTCGGGGACTTCATCCGGACTTGCGTAATAGCGAAAATGCCATTTGCCGTTCAGCATCTTCACGCGGTCTGAATGGAAGCGTTCGTCAATCCCGATATCTGCATCCGTCAGTTCCAGGATATATTCAAAGAGATCGGGATCTTTATACGGGATAAAATAGGCCCCCGTTTCCAAAGCACCGACCTGCGTCAGATCAGGATTCTCATGAAAGTTTTCCAGGTACATCGTTTGTTCTCCTTTTTCTTTTCTGCGCTGTTTTTTCTGTCGCGGAAGGACATTTACTTACATTTTAGCATGGATTTTCATGGATTTTTCAAGGAAAAAGGGGCGGCGCCTTGTCTTTAAATGCGGATTTTATGCCGCTTTCGTATAATAGAGTATATATCCGAAAGGCAGGTGACGCTTTCCTCCCGGAAGGAAAGGAAAATGCTTGAAAAATTTTTCAGGATACTTGCTGTATACGGCGCGGGCGGGCTGTCTTATACTGCTTTTCTCGCGGATCTCAGGCCCTTGATTATTTTCCGCAGGCCGCACGAAGGCTTTGCACCGGCAGATTATATCTCCGCCGCGTTATTTATCGTGCTGATCATTATCCTGCTGCGCCGCAGAAAAAAATAAAAGCCCGTAAGAAAATATTACAGGCTTTCATTATTATGGCGCCCCGAGCAGGAATCGAACCCGCGTGTGCAGCTCCGGAAACTGCCGCCTTATCCACTAGGCCATCAGGGCATCAATGTACGTTGCAATTATAACACTTATCTTGTTTTGGTAAAGTTTTGAAAAAACCGGTGTGTTTAATCAGTGATAATTTCACCCTATAACTAATCAGTGAAAATTTCACCCCTTGCTATTCTTCAAAGTGGTGGTCCTGGTTAATAATAGGAGGATGAAAATCACAATGAGTCTCAAAGAATTA
>CALLQJ010000276.1 GCA_938014865.1 uncultured Fastidiosipila sp. | reverse complement strand
TGAAATCGCCGCTGACTGCAACATACTTCGCTCTGGGCGCCCATACGGCGAAACGAAAACCCGAAACACCGTCCCGCTCGGTTTTATGTGAACCTAAATATTTATAGGCCATAAAATTCTGTCCTGTATTAAACAGATATAAGGCATCATCCATAAAGCAAGCTCTCCTTCACTGATACTCATATTATACCCAAATACAGATAAATTAAACATGTTTCTTACAGAATTTCATAAAAGTTTTATCAATTCACACAAAAATGCGCCGCACTTTTGTTCTGAAAGGGAATTTTCTTTGCATATTGTCATATTATTTTCTAGCCTGAAAAGCCGTTTTTCTTAAAAAAAGCCCTCCGAAACACGTCCGGAGGGCCCTAAAATGCCAAAATATAAATTTAAGAAGCAAAAACTGTATAAAACGCTTTATTTTTCAAAAGTTTTTCATCCTTTTCATTCGGCGGGAATTGTCTCACTCAATCAGCAGTGGGACTTCAAAGCAGCCCTCTTCAGAGAAGATAAAGATTTTCTCATGTTTCAAAGGCCGCTCGCTGCAGAGCGAAAAGCCGTATGATGCACTGTCATCCGCAGGCTCGGCTTCGGCAAAAACGGGAAAGGCTTCCCGCCAGATTCCTGCTTCATCCTGCAGAAGACAGCGCTCAAAATCTTCGGCGCGTTCCTGATCATCGGGGCGGAAGCGATAAAAATACGCCTGATTTTTCTCTTCACAGAAAATTTCACAAGACAAGGCGTCGGCCGTTTCAAAGACATCGGGCTGCGGTCTTTCGGGGGCTTGAAGCGGCGGAATGCTGCTCAGATAGCGGGGAATGTTCCGCTCGACCATTTCGATCACGAGGTAATCGGGCTGAAGGCGCTCCGTAAGGCTCCAGCGGTACGGGAAGCTATGGGAATAGTAGACATGTTCAAAGCTTTCCGAGAAAAGCTCAATCCAGGCATTTGCAAAACTGTCCCGGTAGATCAACATGCTGCCGCTGCCTTCCCGGGCGGGATTAAAGCTTTCGATATCCGCATCTTCCTTGCTGCGCAGCGGCCGGCTGAAGACATAATGCGCTTCAAAATCCCGGAGCTCAAACTGCGCCTCGGTCTTTTCATAAGAGGGCCAGAGCATATTGGCAAGATCCCCTTTCCAGTCCTCGCGCATCACCCACTCATCATAGGGCAGGATCAGGGCTTCTTGCTCCAGGGCCCGGAGGACGGCTTCGTAGCCGAGCTTGGCGCCTTTGAGATTCCAGTGGGAATCTTCCTTGTGATACAAAAGGTCCGGGGCCGTGCTTTTTTCGCGGAGCAAAAGCTCATCTAAATAGAGGGCTTCCGGCATTGCGGCACGCAAAAGGTCCATGTTTTTCGGCGCATTCAGCGGGGTAAAGCGCCGGGGCATATGCTCCGGATAAATCGTGGCCTTATTCGGCACAAAAACGGCCAGGAACTTCGCCCCCTCTTCTTCGGCGGCTTCCTGCATCAGCGCAAAGGAGCGGGCAATGTTCCGGGCTTGGGCCGGCGTAATCGTCGCCTGATGGAGATAGTCGTCCAGGGTCGGCTCGTAATAAAGCCAGCCGCCGCGGCCGCTGATGACACGTTCGGCCGCGCTTTTTTCGGAAAAGAGGGTCATGATTTTGTTGTGGGCGGTCACGAGCTTGGAGCGCAGCGGGAAATGTTCGTTCCACCAGCGGTCAAAGGCGGGCGCGAAGCGGTCGGAGAGCTCAAATTCCGGGAAGGCGGAGAGCGGCTCTTTGGAGTAGTTCACGTCGCGTTTGCCGAAAAGGAAGAGCAGGCCGGGGAGAAAAAGGCTGAAAAGAATCAGATACGTCAGGACTTTTTCCGCGGGGGACGGGCTTTTTTTATCGGCATTTTTTGCGTCTTTTCTGCGCACGTTCTTTCCTCCTAAAACCTGAAATAAATAAAGGGATTGTAGCTTGAGGCCGAGAGGCTCAGCAGGCATAAAATCCACAGCGCTGCGGTGCCGAGAAGGCGGAAGGCTTTCGGCACTTTAATGCGCTGCAGGACCCGGAGGGCAAGGAGCCAGGCAAGGGCAAAAACTACGAGAACAAAGGGACTGAGTGCTCTTTGCAGCAGAAGATCCGCCGTCTGTGACTGAAGGCCGGGCCGCAGCATCGCCTGCATCTGGGCGGCCGCCATTGAGAGCGTATCCGCGCGGAAGAGCACGAAGCCGAAGAGCACTAAGACGAGGGTAAGAAGATGCCG
>CALLQJ010000275.1 GCA_938014865.1 uncultured Fastidiosipila sp. | reverse complement strand
CGAGATTAAGCGTTGTGACTGGAGTTCAGACGTGTGCTCTTCCGATCTCAGCCATAATCCTGCCTCAGCCTTCTCAGGCGCGCTCCATATATTCGCCGCTGCGGGTATCAATACGGATCTTATCGCCTTCGTTGACAAATAAAGGCACGCGGATTGTCGCACCGGTCTCCACTTCGGCAGGCTTGGTGGCATTGGTCGCCGTATCGCCGCGGACGCCGGGTTCCGTATGCGTGACTTCCAGCACCACAAATGTCGGCGGTTCCACTTCAAAGACGGTTCCCTTATAGGACACGACTTTGCAGACCATGCCTTCTTTTAAGAACTCCAGTTCATCCCCGATCATCTCGGCGGTAAACGGCAGCTGCTCGTAAGTCTCGGTATCCATGAAATAATAAAGATCACCGTCATTATAGATGTAGCTCATATCACGATACTCAAGCTGAGCGAGTTCAAATTTATCATTCGGGTTGAAGCTGCGTTCCACAGCCGATCCGGTCCTGATATTTTTATATTTAGTCCGGACAAAGGCGGCCCCTTTCCCGGGCTTTACATGTTGAAATTCAATGACCTGATAAACTTCTCCGTCCATCTCAAAGGTCATGCCGTTGCGAAAATCACCAGCAGATATCATCTTCTGTCCTCCTTATTATCTTAGGAAATTGTCCTGTATCAGCGCCTTCGGCTGATGCGTCAAGCTTTTTATAATTTTATCCGCTTTGGCCCGCTTAGGCAAGGACGCCCCCGCCCCTTCTCAGCCGATCCGGTCGAAATAGCCCTTAATCCCCGCCATTTTTTTGGCCAGGGTTTCACCGCGCCGCTTAAGCCATATATACCAAGGTTCGCGGGGTCCCAAGCGGTCCAGCAGGACCGTCTTCACCCCGGCCTTGCGCCCGGCCCAGATATCCGTAAACAGCTGATCGCCGAATAAAAGGGTCTCATCTTTCGTACAGCCCGACTGCCTGAGGGCCTCTTCAATTCCCTTTGTGCCCGGCTTGCCGGCGCCCCCGATCGTGACAACATTTTTTGTCTGAAGGCTTTTCCCGAAACTTTCGGCCCGTTCCTGCTTAGCATTCGACAAAATATAGACCTTAAACCCGGCCGCTTCAAAACGGCGGATTTGTTCTTCGGCATAAGTCTTGCTCTCGCGGCTGCCGTGCAAGGCCAGCGTATTGTCAATATCCAGCAAGGCCAGGCGATAGCCTTTTTCATATAAGGCCCCGGCCGGCACCGCGGCAAGATTTTTATAATAAGCATCCGGAATCCATCGCTGCAGCATAAACACTCCCGAAATCTAGACTGCTTTTCAGTATAACATTAGAAATGGTTCAATTTTTTGCGCTTTTTCTGAGCAAAGCCCGCTTCCCCGGGAAGCGGAGGGAAAATCGTGCAAATGCCCCGTTCCGCAGGGCCCCGGCGGCGTCCTTCGGCATTGCCCAAAGCGCTGCTATCCATTATGATAAATCTTACGTTTATAAAGGGGAGATTTTTCCATGGAAGACATCGTATGTAAATTCGGCGGCTCGTCCTTAGCCTCGGCCGAGCAGATCAAAAAAGTGCGGGACATTATCCACGAAAATCCGCACCGGCGCTATGTTGTCGTGTCGGCACCCGGCAAGCAGTTTGACGATCAGTCCAAAATCACCGACATGCTCATCTCGCTGGCCTCGGCCGTATCGCACGATTACGAAGGCAAAGCCATTATTGACGAAATTGCCGGGCGTTTCGGTTCCATCGCCCGCTCCCTGGGGCTGGAAACAGACTATGAAGAACTGGTCAAAAAGGATCTTCACCAAAGAATTGAACGCTATAAACACGATTTTGTAGCCCTGACCGATGCGCTGAAAGCAGCGGGAGAAGACAATAATGCCAAAATGATTGCCGATTATCTGCGCTCCTCAGGGCTTCCGGCCAATTATGTCTCCCCCGAGGAGGCGGGCTTTTATCTCAGCAGCCGCAAAGGCGTCGTGAAGCCGGAAAAAGAGACCTATGAAAACCTCAGGCGCAATCTCCTGCAGCGCTCGGACATTGTGGTCTTCCCGGGCTTTTTCGGGGTCAGCAAAGACGATAAAAGAATCCTGACCTTTTCACGGGGCGGTTCGGACATCAGCGGCTCGATTCTCGCCGCGGCACTAAATGCGAGTGTGTATGAGAACTGGACGGATGTGGACGCGGTCTATTCCGTTCATCCCGGTCTGGTGGAAAATCCGCATCCGATCTCCGAACTGACCTATGATGAGATGCGCGAGCTGGCGTATACGGGCTTCAGCGTGCTGCATGAGGCGGCGCTCGAACCGGTCAGGCGGAACAATA
Source organism: uncultured Fastidiosipila sp. (assembly GCA_938014865.1). Classification (GTDB taxonomy): domain Bacteria; phylum Bacillota; class Clostridia; order Saccharofermentanales; family Fastidiosipilaceae; genus JAAYZH01. The sequence continues at coordinate 1,934 of CALLQJ010000275.1, read as the reverse complement.
TCCCCCTGCACATCAAAAATACGAATAATCCTTCCGCTCCCGGGACCGTAATTGTCGGCCGCCGGACGGACTTTGACGGGATCATGACCGGGATTTCCGGCAAGAAGGGCTTTTGCATCCTCCATATCGAAAAATATCTGATGAATACCGAGGTGGGCTTTGCTTTGGAGGTCATGAAGATTCTGGCGGACTATAATATTCCTTTTGAACATATGCCTTCCGGCATTGACTCGCTTTCCATTGTCCTGCGCGAAGAGGTTTTCACGCCGGATAAAGAGCGCCTGGTGGTGACGCGTATTCTGCGCGAGCTTGACGTGGATGCCTGCTATGTCTCACACGGCCTGGCCCTGGTCATGGCCGTCGGGGCGGCGATGAAAAGTGCGGTCGGTGTCCTCGGCCGAGCGGTCAATGCCCTGAGCCGGGCGGGCATCAATATTGACCTGATTGTACAGGGACCGTCCGAGATCAGTATTCTTTTCGGCATTAAGGATACGATGTGCAATTATGCCGTACGAGAGCTGTATAAAAGCTTCTTTTAAACGCTTCAGAGCCTGGCATTTTATAAAAAAGCCCGGACTTCAGAGAAAAGCCCGGGACAAGGCTTAAAAACGGTCACGATCAGAGCAGATCGTGATCGATTTTTTTATAAAGCAGATTCCGGACTGTTTCGGGCTCATCGCTTTGGGCGAGGATCCACATCATTTTGCAGACCAGTGCTTCGGCCGTGAGCGTGAAGGCTTCCATCATGCCCGGAAGGCGGCGCAGGCTGCTGCCGACTTCATAGACGGCCATGTCGCTGCCTTCATGCTGCACCTGTGTGCTCATGAGGAGGATTTTGCCTTCTGCCAGGAGCTGCCGGGCCGCAGCCGCCAGGTCCCAGGAGGGCAGATTCGGCAGACCGCCGCTGCCGAAGCCTTCAATGATGAGGGCTTTGGCGCCCCTGCCGAGATTCAGCATGAATTCGGGCTGCAGGCCGGGCACAAGCTTCAGGATGGCGATATTGCTGTCGAGATGGTGGTAAAACTTTAAGGGCCCGCGGGGCTTTTCCGAAATAAAATGATAGATCTTCTGATTGCTGATCATGGCCACGTTCGGATAATCAATGCTGCTGAAGGCCCGGTAGCTTTTGGTATGCGTCTTGCGCACCCTTGTGCCGATCATCACCTGTCCGTCAAAGACGACCTTGACCCCGCAGGCTTCGGGATCTGCCGCATACAAAAGGGCATCCGAAAGATTTTTGCGCGCGTCGGTATCCCGCAGCGCAATGGCCTGCTGGGAACCGGTGAGAACAATCGGCTTCGGGCTGTTCTGGATCAGATAGGATAAGGCCGCCGCGGTGTACGCAAGGGTGTCCGTGCCGTGCGTGATGACAAAGGCATCATAAAAGGGGTACTGTTCTTCGATCAAAAGACTGATCTTCAGCCACTTGGACGGCGCCATATTCGTGGAATCAATATTCATCAGCGGCAGCGTACGGATATCGGCAATATTCCGGATTTCGGGAATATGCGCCAGAATTTCTTCGCCGCTGAGCTGCGGCGAAAGCCCGCCGTTTTCGCTCGGCGCCGAAGCCAGCGTGCCGCCTGTGGTGATCAGTAAAATATTTGCTTTTCGGCCCATGCCGGCGTCCTCATTTCTTTTGTCCGAAACATTCAGCGCTTAACATCTTCCCGCCATGCCCGGATGCTCCAAGCCGAAAGTTCGGCCAGGGACGGGTGAATGGTCATGGCGCGGCGGACGATTTCGGGATCATCCGGCGCGGTTTCAAATTCGCCGCCCGCCGCCATCAGGTATACATAAGGCTGAACCAGCGAGGAGGCTTCCGGCGCAATCACGTGCATGCCGAGGAATTTTTTCCCGTCCGCCGTCACAATGACTTTGGCAAAACCGTCGTCCGGATCCCCGGGAAGATAGCCGCGGGCATAGCCCTGGGC
>CALLQJ010000274.1 GCA_938014865.1 uncultured Fastidiosipila sp. | reverse complement strand
CCCTGAATGCCATGCCCTTTAAACATCTCCGCCTGGTCTATGCCCTGCGCGGCAATCGGGGCGTGACGGTCTGCCGGGAAAGTCTGGAAGAACTTTTCCGCTTTAAGGAACTTTTAAAGAAAAGCTCCATTTACGCCACCTGCAGCACGGAGGTGGTCAGTGAACGCAATAAGGTGCAGGACGATGAAAGGGCCTGTTTTCGGGAGATGATGGCAAAAGAAGGGCTGGCCTATACGAAGGATGAACGCCTGGAGGATGCCATCTGCCGGGCGCTCGATGAGGTCGAACACGGAGACGTCATTTTGCTGGCGGGCTGTCAGGGTATGGATGCGGGGGCGCGTCTGCTTTTGGAAGAACTGTCCCGCCGCCATCCGGCTTGGTCAAAAGAAGAACTCATGGCCCCTTTGCGGGATCGGGTCTGCGGACAGCCCGGAGAATTGGCGTGAGGGCAAGTTAAACGTTCAAACGGCGCAAACACCTTAGACAATTCCTTGGCAGCTGCCGGGGTCGGACGCAGAAAGTGAAAAGCGGGAAATCCGACAATTTCCCGCTTTTTTATTTTGCTCTTTTCCGTGTGCCGTCTTCAGCGAAGACTGCCTAAAAAACCAAGACTTTCTTTCGGATAACGCTGCTGTGCATTTTCCCGGTCGACGGCGATCAGTCCGAAGGGAATGCCAAAGCCTTTCTGCCACTCGAAATTATCCAGAAGTGACCAATAGAAATAGCCTCTCACGTCTAACCCGTCCGCAATGCAGCGGGCAACACCATCCGTCGCCTGATCAATAAAGGCAATCCGGCGTTTGTCATCTTCGGTAGAAATACCGTTTTCTGTCACCAGCAGTTCACCGTCAAAAGACTGCGCCACCTTACGCAGGACATGTTCAAGCGCCTGCGGATAGAATTCATAGTTCATCAAAGTAAGCTCCGCATCTTCGGGCACCGGCAAGATCCCTTCTTTTCCGATACGAGTTCTGGTATAATTTTGCACACCCAAAAAGTCATCCTCTTTGATATGAGGCAGATAATGCAGAAATTCCTCATCCCATTCGGCTGCAGCCGCCTCTTCGGCACCTGCTTCCGCCTGGAAATCATGCAAAGATAAGGTGAGCCCGATTTTAAGCTCCGGACAGAGCTCACGGATTACCTTCCGTGCCGCTTCATGCGCCCGGATGATCACTTGATCGCCTTTTTCGCTCAGGCCGGAAGTGAATGTTTTCGGAGCGGGCGTACCAAACAGCGCTTGGTTTTCAGCGGCGGCATATTTCATATTTTCTATCATTTTATTAAGGTCAACGCCGAGCTGTACCTCGCCGTCACCGCTGTTCTTTTTCAAAGCATCTTTTTGGGCCTGCGCTCTGTATCGTGCCGCTAATTTTGCAACCTGCAGACCCATATTTGCCTCATTTATAGTACAAACATAATTTAATTTATGGCCGATATTTTCCATCACAAAACGAACATAGCGGCTGAAGTACTCGACGGTCTTTTCACTCTCCCAGCCGCCTTCTTTAATCAGCCAAAAAGGGCTGGAAAAATGATGCAAAGTAACAATCGCTTCCACCCCTTTTTCACGACAGAAATTGATCATCTCGGCATAGTGCTGCAATTCTTCTTTCAAGAAAAGCCCTTTCTCGGGCTCAATTCTCGCCCATTCCAAGGAGAAGCGATAGGCGTTCAGCCCCGCCTCTGCCAGAAGCGTAATATCCTCGCGGTAGCGATTGTAATGATCGACCGCCTCGCCGCTTTTTTCTGTGAACATGCTGTGCGCCATCTGTTCCTGCGCCCAGAAATCGCTCTTCGTGTTATTGCCTTCCACCTGATGGGCAGCCGTCGCTGCACCGAGCAAAAAGTCATCCTTGAATTTTTTCATTTTTAAGTCCTCCTGATTTGATAGTCATAAGTTCCTGCTTCACAGCGCCTGCTCTGCCCGTCCGGCAAAGTGAGCAGCGTCTCGGCAGGGGTTTCAAATTTCAAATAAAAATGCGTCGCATCGTAATGCCAAGCCACCTTGATCAGACCCTCGCGGGAATGATACGAACCTTCGACTTCCCCGAGACGCGGGTCCGGATACGGCTTAATAGCGATGCGTTTATAGCCCGGCTCGAGCGGCTTGATCCCCAGAATATAGCCGTATAAATACTCCGCAAAACTGCCGAAGGCATAGTGATTGAAACTGACCATATTATCACCGCCGGATTTTGTTTCATTCACGCTGCCGTCCTCCCGGATCGCATCCCAGCGCTCCCAGATCGTCGTAGCCCCCCGGTTTACCTGATACATCCAGCCGGGATAATTTTCCTGCAGCAAGAGCGTGCAAGCCAATTCGCTGTCGCCGTTCTCGGCTAAAAGCGGCAGAATATGCTGCGTGGAGAAGAAGCCCGTCGCCATCCCGTCTTTGATAATACGTTCTTTCCACTTCGCGTAAACTTTTTGATAAAGTTCGCCCTGCGGAATCACGTATTTGAGCGCCATGATGTACGCCCCCTGATAATCATCTTTCATGCGCCCGTCTTTTCGCAGAAACTTTTTAATATAGGCTTTACGGGTTTTTTCAGCCTGCTCTTTCCAACGCCGGGCGTCTTCCGTGTAAGAGAGCTTTTCGGCCAGGGCCGCTGCCGTGTCCAAATCATGCACAATAAAGCTGTTGGAAACCGGCCCGTTATGCATCGCCATATACGTCATCCCGTGTCCGGGCATCAGCCAGTCCCCGAGGTTAGGACCGAGCCACAAATCTTTGCGCCCCAAATGCCGGCATTCGCAATCGACAAAATCCCGGATACTCTCATACTGATCGCGCAAAAACGAAAAATCTCCGTATTGCTGATACAGCATTTCAGGAATCAAGGTCACCGCATTGCCCCAGCCGAGCATATTCAGAAATCCGATGCCTTCCGGTCCCTGCGCCGGGATCGTCGGAGCGACATAACCTTCTTCATTGTCCTTCTGGCTTTCCCGGATATCACGCAGAAACTTCCGCCAAAACCTTACGCCTGGCCACAAAAGTTTCTTGAAAATGAACA
>CALLQJ010000273.1 GCA_938014865.1 uncultured Fastidiosipila sp. | reverse complement strand
TCGGCCGTGACAAACATGAGGCTTTCCTCTCCTTCAGCAAAAGCCCGGCTCAAGCGTTTCATGGAGCTTTCGGACAAGGGTTTGGAATGGATGATCGTATCGTCCGCATCCAGCACCAGCGAACCGTTTAGGAGCACCCGGGCATCAAAATGAAGCCCTTCAAGCGGAAGCATGGCCAGCTCGATGGGGTGGCGGCCGGTGGCCAAGAAGATTTTTATGCCCTTTTGCTGCACGGCGTTCAGGGCGCGCCGGGCGGAGTCCGGGACTTTCTTTTGGCTGTGGGACAGCAGGGTTCCGTCTACGTCAATAAAGATTGCTTGGATCATAAGGCCTCTTTCTTTTGTCTTTTCTCTATCATAAGCCATATCAGGCGTTTCGTATCGCGCGGCTTTTAAATTTCCGCAGACTTTCGTATCGCGGAAGATTTTCAATTTCCGCAAAGCTTCGTCATAAGTTTTTGCTACGCTGGCAAGGATGAAAACAGAAGATAAATACGGAAAAACTTTTTATATAAAACGAGGCAGCGAGGCAGAACGCGAAGACTTGGCCGGGCTTTTGGTCGAAGCTTTTTACGGGATGATGAAGCCGATCACGCATAATAAAGCAAAGCTGAGAGGGCTTTTTCTGCCTTATATTCATCCGGAACGTTTTTTGATTGCGGCGGATGCGGGCGATAAGGTCATGGGAATGGCGGCCTTGAGTGACCGGGAGGATCCTTGCATGACGATTGATGAGGAGCATGCGAGGTCTTCGTTTTTCCGGCCGAAGGGCTATATTGTGGGCCGTATTCTGCAGGCGGAATTTGACCGCAGCCAATTGAAAAAAGGGCAGGGGCACCTGGAATGCGTGGCGGTCGCCGAGCCGTATCAGAAACGCGGGATTGCCCGCAGGCTTTTGGAAGAGCTGACGGAAGAGACGGATTACCGCTTTTATACCTTGGATGTGATTGAGGGCAATGAGTCCGTGATGCGGCTTTATGAGAAAGTCGGCTTTGCCCTTCAAGGGCGCAGCAAAGTCAGCCTGAGTCTTCTGAAAGGCTACCGCTATGAGTATCAGATGAAAAAACTGCCGGATGGATTTCCGGAGAAAACGGCGGTTCAGACGGGAAACGAGGCGTCGTCCGCGAAGACGGCTCAGTCCTCGGAGGCTACGCCGATGCGGCCTTCGTAGAGAGGGCCGGGATAGGCCTCTTTTACCGGCTTATGCAAAAGAACGGAAATGGCGCGGGCGGGACATCGGTTTTCGCAGCGCATGCAGAGCGTGCATTCGCCTTGGGGGACGGCCTTGTCCCGGATACGGAAATTATGTGTCGGGCAAATCCTGGCACAGAGCCCGCAGTGGATGCAGGCGTCGCTGACCCAGACGCAGGAACGCTTGGCTTTTTCGGACTGCAGGCCGCCGATGCGCTGGCTGTCGCCGATTTTGCGGGAGAGAGGGCCGCTGTGCTGACGCTCGAATGTCCCTTTTTTAATCTTTTCAATGATTTTTTCGGTTTTGTGCACGGCCCGTCCGACCTTGCGCCGATTGCCCTTTTCGGAGCTGACGGGCAGAACGGGGAGGTTAGCGATATTGTTCGGCATATTGACGTGATAGCAGGCGATCAGCCGGGCCGAGTCCGGGAGAAAATCTTCCAGGGCGCGGGCGCCGTCGCCGGAGGCGATCATCTGTGAGGCAATACAGATGACTTCTTTATGCTCCAGGGCACGTGCATAGTCTTTCAAAAAAGCCCGCATGATCATGGGCGGGACGGCATAGTGGACGGGGTAAAAGAAGATGAGGCGTTCGACCTGCCGGATGAAAAACGGCCAGTCCAGTTCTTCTTCAATGCTGTGAATCTCAGCCGGCAAAAGCCCTGCGGCGTGTTCTGCAATGAGTTTTGTGTTGCCGGTGCCCGAAAAATATATAATGCCGTATGCCTCTGCCATTTTTTCTGCCTCCCCCTGCCGGATCGGCCGCGCTGAAGCGGCTCGGATCATCTTATAGCGCCTCCTTTTATGCGTTTTATTTTGAGCATAGGGCGGGCGCTTGTCAATGCAAAAGAAAAGGCCCCGGCGGGGGCCTTTCTCGGTTCGGCGGGGGCGATTCTCCATCCGGAAGAATGCCTTCTTAATCGGAAAACAGAATTTTTGCGGCGTTTTCGTAGGAGTAGTTCAGATCTTTGAGGCGGACGGTTTCGCCCGCGAGGCGGGAGATTTTTTCCTCATAGCCTTTCAGCTCATAGCGGGCGACGGCGGCATAGCCGACGATCCATTCGCCCTTCGGGCTTTGTTCGGCGCGGAGGGCTTTGATCCCTTCGGCGTCTTTCAGTACGGCGTTGGAAAATTCCAGGATGTCGGCACTGCGATTGTAGGGCTCGTGTTTTTTGACTTTTTCACGGGCGGGCTTGGGCGCGAAGTAGTCGCAGTCCTTTTCAATGCAGCGCTGCTTGCGGATGAGCTTTTTGGTCAGAAATCCGGGGTGTTCTTCGTAATGGCAGTAGGCCCGGCACTTGGCGCTGCCCCGCCGGATGCCGTCGATGCAAGGCCTTACATAGCCTTTGCGGTAGGCTTTGTCCATCTGATCATAAGAGGGAAAACGTTCGCTCATCTTGCTCCTTTCAAAAATCATAAAAGTCATCATCTTCTTCGTAGGCGATATTGTCCATGTCGAAATCCATTTTGATTTCGCGGGGCCTGTAATGCTCGTCTTCGTAATAGCCGTCGTAGTCGGCATAGGCGTCGGGAACGCCGCAGCTTTCGATCTCTTCCTGCAGGGAGCGCATCGCAGACTCACAGATCTTTACGACAAAATCCGGATCCTGAAAATCTTTCTCGCAGTTCAGAGCTTCCTCGAGGCCCATCAAACGGTAGTTCATGATGAAGCGCTCCAAATCCTCGATCTCTTCATCGTGCTTTTCTACAAACGCGGCGACTTCGGGAAAATCCGTGCAGTCGATTTCACCGTGGGCATAAGCCCTGACAAGCGGCAAAGGAATATTATCGTCTTCCAGGCCCATAATTTCAAATTCCCGGCGCAGCTCACCTAATTCCGAGACCGGCATCTCGCAGTAGGTCCGGAAAAGATAATAGCCCGCAAAAGCGTCGACTAATTCCTCCACTCTCTTTTGAAAAGCCCGGCCTTCTTTATGCTCTTCATTGTAGGCCGGACGGGCAATATCGTTTAATTCGTCTACGTACTCAAAGGCACTTCGCATATCAAAGCCCCAGCCCTTGAAGCGCTTGTACAAGCCGAAGGCAAATTCGCCTTCCAGGCGGTTAAAGGCGAAAAGCTTCTGGTAGTCGGCGGCAAGTTCGGCTTCTTTATAGGCTTGGGCATCCAAACCGAAAATTTTCTCTGCATCCATGCTCGGATCCTCCGTTTCTTCTTCCGGCGTTTCGTCAAGGCCGGACGCGCTGAGCCGCTCCCAGCGAAGAGGGGGGCGGAAGTGATCCTCAGCCCGTCTTTCAAAGGCTTCGCCGGGGGTCATATCCAGCGTGCGTTTAAACGCACGGATAAACGCGGACTGTTCGCCGAGTGCGGTGTAGTCGATTGCCTCGAGCCAATCGAAGTCTTCCTGACGGACGATGCAGCGGTAGGCCTGCATGATCTGCCGCTCCTTGATATAGGCGATCAGGGACTTGCTGGATAAAAAGCGGAAGATGCTGCCGAGATCGCGCACGGAGATGCCGCTTGCGGCTGAAAGTGCTTCTGCAATTTCAGCCGGGCTCGCAGCGTGAGGCAATGAGACAGCTTCTTCAATCTCTTCAATCAGGCGGTTGTATTTTGCTTCGGCGTTCATCACAGCGCTCCCTTCTCATTTCTTAAAGCCGGTAAAGCCAGTTTAAAGCGTCGGCAAAACAAAGTATTGATCGTTTCTGTTCGTTTTTTGTCAACGGAGGAATTTTATGCCGGGGCGGGGGATTAATCACTCCATGCATTTTTTTACTTTCGCTTGCCAAAGCGATTCCTTTTTTATATGATAATCAAGCACAAACGGAGAGTTGGTCGAGATGGCTGAAGGCACCGGTCTTGAAAATCGGAGAGGTGTAAGCCTCCGTGGGTTCGAATCCCACACTCTCCGCCACAGTAATTATATATAATTACAAAAACGCCCAAAGGCCCGTATTTACGGGCTTTTTGCTTATATTTAAGTAAAACTGAATTATATTCAATTAATACAAGTGCGTTAAAAAGTGCGTTAAAGTATGGCTTAGACAGCGCCGATTTTATAATAAGGAAATTATATTATGTTCCACATTTTGATAAGACTCAGAAACAAGAATCTTATAGTGTTCCGTCGGCTAAGTCGTTACGAATGCTTTTCATAGAATCTTCAAGCGAGAGAGTACGTCCCGAAGCAAAATCCGCTTCACTTTCGTCCAGCAGACGATAGAGCTCGTGTCGACCCGTGAGCTTGTTAAAAGTGTCGATGCTCATCACAGCGAGATCACCGCGTCCATTCTTTGTGATGAAGACAGGTTCTTGCGTTTCATGGCAGAACTCTGAGATTTCGTTGCAGCCGTTTCTTAAGTCTGTACCGGATTTAATGCTTGGCATAGCGCATCCTCTCTTTATTAATGTAAAGAAATAATGCCTTTATTTCTTTAGCACGTCAATAGAGGTGACTATTTATCGCGACAGAACTTTGGGCGATCAACGGGCGGCGGATCACGCGTAAAAACTGCAATGCAAACGGAAAATTACATGCCTCAGTCTTTTCCGATATAATTCAAAAGAGCAGGAGGACCCCGATAATGGCGAAGCAAGGACTGTGGCGAAACCGCCTGGCGTACGGCATGGGCACGATCGGCCGTGATATGGTCGCGACCCTGGTCACCATGTATATGATGTTTTATATGACGGATGTGCTGAATGTCTCGGAAGGGACGCTCGGCATGGTGACGGTGGTCATTGTGTTTATGCGCATCTTTGACGGCGTCAACGATCCCTTCATGGGGACGCTGGTCGATAACACGAAGACACGCTGGGGCAAATTCAAGCCCTGGATCCTGAGCGGCGCTTTGTTCTGGGCTTTGTTTCATATTTTGCTCTTTGTCGATTTCGGCCTGAAGGGTGTGCCCTTCGTAATTCTTTTTACCTTGCTCTATCTTTTCTGGGAACTTTCGTATACGGCCAATGACATCTCGTACTGGTCCATGATCCCCGCCTTGTCGCGGGATCAGAAAGAACGCGAGAAGATCGGCTCTGCTGCGCGGATTTCCGCGAGCCTCGGCATGTTTACGCTGGTGGTCGCCCTGATTCCTCTGAGTCATTATTTAGAGCAGCGCTTCGGCTCGCTGCAGAAGGGCTGGTTCGGGATTGCGGTGATTACGGCGGCCCTGATGCTTTTCTTCCAGGCGTTTACCTTGATTTTCGTCAAAGAAGAAACGATCCCGGAAAAAGAGGGCGAGCATACACGTTTCAAGGATCTCTTCCGCATCATCTTCAAAAATGATCAGCTCCTGGTGGTCACGGGCGCGATGCTGCTCTTCATGAGCGGCTATACGGCCACGACGGCCATGGGGATTTACTACTTTAAATATGTCTACGGCGACGAGGGGATGTATTCCGTTTTCGCGCTTTTGTTAGGGGTTTCGCAGATCATCGGCCTGGCCGTCTTCCCGCTTTTGTCCAAGCGCATCAAGCGCCAAAGCCTTTTCAGCCTGGGCATCGGCCTGGTGGTTCTGGGCTATATCGGCTTTTTCCTGGCGCCATTGCATATGCTGCCGATCGGGATTTCGGGCGTGCTTATTTTTGTCGGGCAGTCCTTCATTCAGCTTTTGATGCTGATGTATATTGCCGACAGCGTGGAGTACGGGCAGTGGAAATTCGGGCGCCGCAACGAAAGTGTGACCTTTTCGTTGCAGCCTCTGATTTATAAATGCGCCAATGCCTTGGCCTCGGCCATGACGGGCATCACCTTGATTTTGAGCGGCATCAAGCGGGCGGACTCGGCGGCGGATGTGACAAGCCGCGGGGTAATGGGCCTGAAGGTCAGCATGATGCTGATCCCGCTTGTCTTTGTGATTGTGTGTTTTATACTGATTCGGAAATATTATAAGATCGATGAAAAATTCTATGCGAGAATCCTCCGGGACAACCGGGCGGCGGAAGAAAAAATTCTGACGGCGGAGGCAGAAGACTTAGTCCGGGATTGACGGCAGGGCTTTTGTTAAAAAAGCCCGGCTTAATGAAAAAGCCCGGCTGTGTGCATAGTAATGAAGGGGGACGGCCAACCAATCAAAGAACTCTTTCCTGAAGGTGGCTTTATGATGTTCGGACTTG
>CALLQJ010000272.1 GCA_938014865.1 uncultured Fastidiosipila sp. | reverse complement strand
GCGATGCTCGACTGCCTGGACGAAGAAGGCATTGCCGAGAATACCATCCTCATCTACACCTCGGATCAGGGCTTTTATACCGGGGAGCACGGCTGGTTTGATAAACGCTTCATCTATGAAGAATCCATCCGCATGCCCTTTTTAATCCGTTATCCGAAAAAGATCAAGGCGGGTTCCGTCTTTAAGCAGCAGGTGGCGAATATCGACTTCGGCAAGACCTTGCTGGAGCTTTGCGGGATCGATCCGGAGCTCTTCCCCTGCGACGGCGAAAGCTTTGCCGATGTGCTCACCGGGGACGGCAAGGGACGGGAGTATATCTATTATCGTTATTATGATTACCCCTCTATCCATAATGTCTACCCGCATATCGGCCTGCGCTCGCCGCGCTATACCTTGGCCTGCTTCTACCGCCCCGATGAAAAAGGGGAGATCATCGAAGGACCCTGGTGGGAGCTTTTCGACCGGACGGAAGATCCGAATCAGCTGCATAATCTGGCCGAAGACGAAGCGTATCAGGCGGTTTTCGCAAAGCTGCAGAGAGCGCTCCGCGACGAGATCCGGAAAGCGGACGACACGCTGCCGGAAGCTGTTCAGCAAAGTTTTAAATATTAATTTACAATACTTAGGAAAGCAATGCACACAAGGAAAGCAATTGCGCACAGCGAAGCAATAAACACAGCGAAGCAATAAACACAGAAAAGCAGTAAAAACAGCAGCATAAGATGAGCAGGCACGAAGAGAACAGGGAGGACAGACGCGTGAAGATCAAAGGAATAATCGCCAGTGACGTAGACGGTACCTTGCTGCCTTACGGGGATACCCGCCTGAATGAGGATTTATTTCCTCTGATCCGGGAACTCACGGAGAAAGGCTATCGTTTTGCGGCAGCCAGCGGCCGGGACTATTCAAGCATGCAGCGCCTTTTTGCCCCCGTGCAGGATATCATGTATTTTATTTCCACCAACGGGGCGCAGATTTTTTACCGGGACGAGCTCTTGCTTGAATCCTATATCCCCCCGGAAGCCGCCTCGGCGTTGGCGGAGGATATTGAAAAGCAGGGTTTGATCTGCCTGGTCTCGACGAGTCAGGGCAGTCTCCTGCGCAGCGGCCGGGAGGCCTTTAACCGCCGGATTGCGGAATTGGGGAATATTGTGACCGAAGTGCCGGACTTCAAAAATCTCAGCGATGATATCGTGAAACTCGGCGCTTTTTGCGAGAACGGTGCCGATGCCGAGAGGCCTTACTTTGCCGAGCACTGGGAAG
>CALLQJ010000271.1 GCA_938014865.1 uncultured Fastidiosipila sp. | reverse complement strand
CGCCGTAGCCGATGCGATAGCCTTTTTCATCAAAATAAAGACCGGGCATAATAAAATACAAGGTGATGTCCCGGTCTTTGAGTTTTTTCGTTTTCAGTTTTATGCCTTCATCAGAAGGCTGGAAAATGCCGCGTGAATCTTCCTCCAGAGCCGACCAGAGAATTTTGCCGCTGTCAAAGCTCAAGGCATAAAAGTGCATTTTGGCCCCTTCACGGACGCCGCTTTCAATGCGGGGCACAAAAAACTGAAAGTCCTTGCGCTCTTTATGCAGGCTTTCAAGAAGAGGTGCCGTGGGAAATTCGTCCGGCATGGCCAGGTAGGAGCAGATGATGCTCTCCGGCGGCGCTTCGAGCAGGAAGGAGAAAAGGTGCTCGCTGATGCTGCTGTCTTCTACGGAATGATCTTTGGATTTGCGCTCGGATACGGCACGCCTTCTGAGCGCTCTTTTTTTCTTTTGTAATTTCTCGTATTCTTTTGTTTTATAAAACTTTTCCTTTTTGTTCTTGTCTTTCTTGCTTTTATCTTTCTTATTCTTATTTTTCTTCGTCTTATCGTCTGTATTTTTATCGTTCATGAAAACTTACACCGCCTCAAAAGATTTCATATTATAATTATTATGCTATGCATTAAATACGGGGGCAAGTGCCGGACGGCACAGGCCCGTGAAAGGGTTAAGCATTGAAAGAAGATCAGAAAAAGAGTGAGCAAAATAAAAGCGTGAAAAAGAAGCCTCGGCCGCTGTTAATCGTACTGGACATTATTATTGTGCTGCTCATCGGCAGCGGGCTTTTCCTGCTGATCCGGCCTTATTATATTGCGCATAAGCAAGATGAGGTGATGAGTCAGCTCGATGATTTAGTCGAGGGCAGTGATGCGGACAAGATGCTTGAAGGCATTTGGGTGGATCCCGAGGCAAATGCGATTGAAGGGGAGGCGCTGGAAAATTTCGGTGCGGAAGACGAAAGCGGCTATGACCCCAATATGACCGAAATATATGCGACGCATCCCGATGATCCCGATAGAACCATCGAAACCTATGAGGTGCCGGGCTGGGTGCAGCTTGTGCCCTTAGGGCAGCTTCAGATTGACGCTATTGACCTGCGTCTGCCGCTCCTGGTCGGGGCAGGCATTGTGCCGCTGCGCTACGGCGCCGGCTGGTATGAAAAATCTGCCGGGATCGGGGAAGCGGGCCGGGCCACTATTTTAGGCCATACCATGTATTACAATATGCGCTTTTTCTCGCGCCTGCCGGAGCTGGAAATCGGACAAAGGGTGCGGATCGTGCGGCCTGAGGAAATATTAAATTATGAAATATACGATATAAAGGTGATTTGGGAAGGCGAATTAGGCGATTACCTGATCAAGGATGATATTCCGTCCGAAATCATGCTTGTCACCTGCTACAACCGCCCGGAATGGAATCAGCGTTACCTGGTTTTTGCGCGTCTGCTGGACTGAGAAAAGGCGATAAAAAAACAGGGGGTGTCTTAATCCTCGAAGCGCATAACGGCCGGAAGTCTTTTTCTCCCGGCTTTTTTTCTGCCCGCATCCTTCCGGAAGCTTCAGCAAGACGTTCTTCTCTTTGCCCTTTGTGCAGGAGCTAAATTGACTAAAGAAATATATTTACGTAAACTAATACTATATTACTTGTTATTTTTCACCAGATTACAAATCAAACTTTAAAGCTAAGAGGGGCAATATGGAAAAGGATGAGTATTTACAAAATATTACAGAGAAGATTCCGGAAGAATTAGTTACCTACGGCCTGCTGTTTACGGC
>CALLQJ010000270.1 GCA_938014865.1 uncultured Fastidiosipila sp. | reverse complement strand
ACCACGATTACCCGGTCACCGGCCTCAATGGTATCGCTGCCGCCGGGCACAATCAATTCCCGTCCTCTGACGATATACGTTACCAGCACGTCTTTGCGGATGGAAAGCTCCATCAGCGACTTGCCGCAGGCTTCTGAACCGCTGCCGATGCTGAACTGAATGGCCTCAACCTGGCCGCGGGCAATGCGGTACATGGATTCGATATTGGAATCTTCATCCTGATTCAAGGCCTTGACCACCCGGATGATTTCGGTCGCCATCACTTCATGCGGCGTAATCACCGACTGCAGATTAACGTTTTGAATCACCTGCAGCAGGCGAAGACGATTGACCTTCGTGATATTCCTCGGCACCTCTTTGGCGATGGCAAAAAGCGAGATCAGAATATTTTCCTCGTCCACCCCCGTCAGCGAAAGCACGCTGTCGTAATTCTCGATGCCCTCTTCTTCCAGAAGATCCTGGTCCGAACCGTCCCCCAAAATCACGTGCACCTGCGGGAATTTTTCACTCAGCTGTTCCGCTACGGCAGGGTTCTTTTCAATGACTTTGACCTTGAGATTGTTCAGCGGCAAAAGCCCTAATAAGTAAAACGTCAGTTTGCCCCCGCCGACGATGAAGACCGAACGGATGCGGTCATGGTTCGAAGCGAGCAGGCGGTAGACCTTGCGCAGCGCGGCGGGACTGCCTGTTACAAAAAGACGATCGTTCGCTTCGAGTGTCGTGCGGCCGTGCGGAATCATGGCCTCGCCGTCCCGCACGATGGTGCAGACGAGCACATTTTCGCAGAGACGGCGGAAGTCAATCAGATTTTTTCCGGCCAGCTCATGCCCGGCCGGCAGTTCAACTTCCACCATATAAACGCGGTTATTGACAAAAGGTTCGATCGACAAAGCCGTCGGGAACTGAATCATGCGCGCCATTTCATCGGCGGCCAGTTTATCGGGGTTGATCAAAAGGGAGATGCCCAGTGCCCTTCGCATATCCCCCAGATGTTCGGTATATTCCGGATTGCGCACCCGGGCAATGGTATAAGCTGCCCCCAGCTGACCGGCGATAATGCAGGCGATGAGATTGACCTCATCATTTTCCGTTACGGCGATAAAGACATCCGCATCCGGCACGCCCGCTGCGACCTGCGTGTCGTAAGACGAGCCGTTGCCTGCAAGGCCGTAGATATCAAATTGATTGACCATGCGCTCGGAAATGTCCGAATCCTGCTCAATCAGCACAATGTCGTTTTCTGCGGCATCGAGATTTTGAATAATACTGCCGCCGACTTTGCCGGCGCCGACAATGACAATTTTCATCCTGTCCTGCTTCCTCCTGTCGGAATTTGCTTTCATGGTAACAAAGTCAGAAGAAAAATAAAAAAGAAAATCCCGTCCGGCGCAGCTTCCGAAAACAATTAGATAAGGCTAACTAGTGCTGATCAAAAACCCGTGAAACTGTGATGACGGTCACATAATGCACATAAATCCTGAAAAAAGCCCTTGATTTGCTCCGTTCTGCAGTTATAATAAGCACATGAGTTAGTTGAAGCTAACTCCGGCGGAGCGAGGGGCGACGCGCCCCGGAAAGAAAGTGAGCAGATTATGCAAGGGCAAAACGGCACGATCACCGTGCGGGACGAAAAAAGAAAGCAGCGTGCGATCCGCAAAAGCCTGGAATATCACCTGGTGAAATATTGTGCGCCGACCTTAGCCGATTTAAAAACGGCCGGGCTTTTCAGCCTGGCCTGTGAGGATCAGGAAGCGCTGAAAGAAGAAGTCCTGCTTCTGGACCGTGTACTCCGCAGTAAAGGCCTCCGGCTCGCATTATTGCGGGCAGGCGAGAAAAAGGCCTTGATTTACTGTTATCGTCCGAAGCGGCTTCAGGAAGACCTGGCGTCCGAAAAAGCCTGCCGCATGCTGCGGGCACTGGGCTATTGTCCGGGGAATAGCGCCTGCATGCTCCGGGCCCTCGCCCGCAAGCTCCGCTGTGACGCCGAATTTCCGCATGAGATCGGGCTTTTTCTGGGGTATCCCTGTGAGGATGTGGAAGGTTTTATTCTTCACAAAGGAAAAGGCTGCAAGTGCTGTGCGGACTGGAAGGTCTATGCGGACGAGGAAGGCTGCCGCCGGCTTTTTTCTCAGTTCCGGCAGTGCCGGGTGAACTTATTAAGACGCTTCTGCGACGGGGCGAGCATTGAAGAACTTGCGGCTTTGTCCTGAAGCCGGGAAAACGAACAAAGGAGAAGAAAAATTATACAAAGGAAGGTATTTTTATGAAAAAAATTGCCGTTATTTATTGGAGCGGAACCGGAAACACCGAAGAAATGGCCGAGCTGATTCATCAGGCCGCGGAGAAGGCGGGCGCGGAAAGTACGCTTTTTGAGGTGAGTGATTTCAATCCGGAGACGATTGATGACTATGACCGTGCGGCCTTCGGCTGTCCCGCCATGGGAGATGAGGAGCTTGAAGAAGAAGAGTTCCTGCCTGTCTACGAGGCCTGCCGTCCGCATTTAAAGGGAAAAGAAATTGTGCTCTTCGGATCGTATAACTGGGCCGAAGGCGAGTGGATGGAACGCTGGGCAGAGCAGGCGGCGGAAGAAGACGGTGCCGTCCTTCTGACCGAACCTTTGATCTGCCGGGATGACCCGAGCGAGGACGAGGCTGTTGAAGCCTTAAAAGCAGCCGGCGAAGCGCTGGCTTCCTGAGAAGCCTCCCGAATTAAGCATCTTATACACAATATATATGAGAACAGCCTCTTGCCGGGGCTGTTTTCATTCGGGCGCATTTTTTCGGCCGTTTCATAAGGCATAATTTTTGCGGCTTCAGTAAAATAGAATTATGGAGCGCAAAATTCTGCACATTGATATGAATAATTTTTATGCCTCCGTGGAGCTTCTGGCCCGTCCCGATCTGGCGGATAAACCCGTGATTGTCGGGGGCGACGCCTCCAAGCGCCACGGTATTGTGCTGGCTAAAAATGAACGTGCCAAAAGCATGGGCGTCAAGACAGCTGAAACCATTTATCAGGCGCTTCGCAAATGTCCGAATGCTATTATCCTGCCGCCGCACCACGATTGGTACCGGGACTATTCCGAAAGGGCCCGGGACATCTACCGGCGCTATACCGAGAGGATGCAGCCCTTCGGCCCGGACGAGGCCTGGCTCGATGTGAGTCATCTGCCGCAGACGGGCTATGAGACGGCTGAGGAAATTCAGCAGGTCGTCCTTGAAGAGTTAGGGCTCAACGTATCCGTGGGGGTTTCCTGGAATAAAATCTTTGCGAAGATGGGAAGTGACTATAAAAAACCGGCCGCGATCACCGTTATTTCCCGGGAAAACTACCGGGAGCTGCTCTGGCCTTTGGACGTCCGGCGCTTCCTCTTTGTCGGCGAGGCAACCGCCGAGCGCCTTTACAGTCTCGGCATACAGACCATCGGGGAGCTGGCGGCCCAGGATCCGGAAGAAATGGCCTTTTTCCTCGGTAAACACGGACGCCGTCTGGTGCTTAACGCCCGCGGAGAAGACGATTCGCCCGTGCTCACCGAAGCGGAGCAGGGCCCGCCTAAGTCTGTAGGCGCCATGGAAACGAGCGCG
>CALLQJ010000269.1 GCA_938014865.1 uncultured Fastidiosipila sp. | reverse complement strand
CTTTCCAGCTGATATAAAAGCTGCATCGCCTTTTCACGGGCGTCTTTTCTGCTCATGCTGATCTCCTCTTAGTTTCTTTGCTGCACATATTCGGCCGCAGCGGAATCTGCGGTCTCAGACCGTATCCGGCTCAGCGAAAACGTCCGGGCGGCAGCATTTTATCGATAAGTTCCCGGAAGTGGTCGGAATTGCGGAAAAAACGCGCACCGAGCACATAGCCGGCCAGGGTCAGCAGAAGAATAAAGAGCATTCTCCAAAAGCCGAAAATAACCCATAAAAGGGCCAGCACAAAACCGGCCGCTGCGCCGACGAGGCCGGCATCCTTGCCGTGCAGCATTTTTAAAATCGGTTCAAACAGCTGCTTCATCGGCCCTTACCTTTCCACCCGGGTGCCGATCAGGTCAACTCGCGTTACCTTGACTTTAACTTCCCGGACACCGATCCCGGTATACTTTTCAACATCTTTCTTGACCCGGTCCTGAATCTTGCTCATCTGCAGCGGAATTTCCACATCAGAATAGAGCACGACGGAAAGCTCCACCGTGATCTGCTCATCCGGGGCAGCATAAACGCGCGCCTTGGCCGTCTTAATGCCGGCCTGCGCCGCTTTGGCGGCATTAAGCGCAATATTCTCGAGCGCGCCCACACCGATGTCAATCGTGCCGACCTCCGTCGTTTTGGAACGGCTCTTGCGCATTCTTGCTCCGAAAACGGCGTAGATGAATACGATAACGGAGAAGACAAAAAGCAAAATAACGATCGCCAGAGCAAGGACACGCTGCGCTCCCTGCGGAGGAGAAAGCAAAAATTTCACCATTTTTTCGCGGATAGTTCCGATATCCGCTGCGGCCAGCCCCCAAAAAGCCAGCTGAACGGCCGCCAGAAAAGCGGCCAGAGCCAGTAAAATTCTGCTAGTTCTGCGCATCGGGCGCCTCCTCCCGCGGAATGATATCCCGCACATAAACATTGACCGAATTCACCGTCAGCCCCGTAAAGCGCTCCACATCCTTTTTGACATTGACCTGGATCTGCCAGGAGACTTCGGGAATAATCCGGCCGAAATAAATAACGGGATAGACGGTGATATCGACCGGGCTCTCCTGCTCGGCCAGAAATCGAACTTCTACCCCTTCCCCTTCATGCTGCACGCCGAAAGACTCTTTAAAAGCGGCGACCGCACTGTGCTC
>CALLQJ010000268.1 GCA_938014865.1 uncultured Fastidiosipila sp. | reverse complement strand
GCCGCTTCTGTAATCTCGGTGCCGATCCCCCCCCCCCGAATCAAAGCCATTTCATAGTCACGATTCCGCATCTTGCGCCTCCTTTTTATGCTGCAGATAATTGCGCAGTCCGCCGGCAGAGATTATTTTTTGTATAAAAGGCGGAAAAGGCTCGGCACGATAGACCGCGCCGCTTTCCAGATTTTTAATTTCGCCCGTCGAAAAATCGACCGAGACCCGGTCGCCCTCTTCCAGCGCCTCGGCCGCTTCTTTCGATTCCAGAATCGGCAGGCCCATATTGATGGAATTCCGGTAAAAAATACGGGCAAAGGACGGGGCAATCACACAGGATGCGCCCGAGGCCTTAATCGCAATCGGCGCATGTTCCCGGGACGATCCGCAGCCGAAATTTTCACCGGCAACGATCACATCGCCCGCTTCCACGCGCTCCGTATAGCTTTTATCCAGATCTTCAAAACAATGCGCGGCCAGTTCAGAGGGTTCGGCCGTCGTCAGATAGCGGGCCGGAATAATGACATCCGTATCCACGTTTTTTCCGTATTTAAAGACTTTTCCTTCACTTTTCATCTTGAATCCTTTCTTCTTATGTCCCTTACGTCAGGCTGTCCGGGCCGCAGATGTAGCCGTTCACGGCAGATGCCGCCGCCACCGCGGGCGAAGCCAGGTAAACTTTTGAACCGGGATGCCCCATGCGGCCGACAAAATTGCGGTTGGTGGTACTGACACAGACTTCTTTATCCGCCAGAACCCCCATATGTCCGCCCAGACAAGGGCCGCAGGTCGGCGTGCTGACAATACAGCCCGCCTCGATGAATTGCTTGATCAGCCCTTCTTCGAGCGCCTGATGATAGACTTTCTGCGAACCGGGAATGATCAGGCAGCGTATGCCTTTTTTGACCTTGCGTCCCTTAAGATAGCGGGCCGCCTGCCGCATGTCTTCAATACGGCCGTTCGTGCAGGAGCCGATGACCGCCTGATCAATCGGAATTTCCTCGAAGGTCCCCAGGGGCCGTCCGTTCTCGGGAAGGTGCGGGAAAGCCACCATGAGCGGTACGTCGGAAAGTTCAATCTCGATCCGGCGTTTATAGTCGGCATCGTCATCCGCTTGAACTTTAATAAAGTCTCCCGCCGCAAAGCGTTCCGGATTGCGTTCTTTAATATACGCTTCCAGCACATCGTCATAAGGAAAAACGGCATTTTTCCCGCCCGCTTCAATCGCCATATTCGCAATCGTCAGGCGATCGGCCATAGACAGGCTCGCGACGCCGGGGCCCGTATATTCCATCGATTGGTACAAGGCACCGCTTACGCCGATTTTAGAAATAATATATAAAATTAAATCTTTGCCGCTGACCGGGTCCTTCAGCGCACCCGTCAGATGAATATTAAGCGCTTCGGGAACTTTGAACCAGCTTTTCCCAGAGGCCATCGCACAGCCCAGGTCCGTACTTCCGACACCGGTCGCAAAGGCCGCCAGCGCCCCGTCCGTACAGGTATGGGAATCCGCACCGATTACAACATCCCCGGGAAAAACCCAGCCGTTCTCGGGCAGGATCATATGTTCAATGCCGAAATCGGCCTCTCCGTGTTCCACATAACGGCTGAGCCCTTGTTCCCGGGCAAAGTCGCGCATAAACTTCGCGTTTTCCGCTGCTTTAATATCTTTATTCGGAGCGAAATGGGACGGGATCAAGGCCACTTTATCCGGATCAAACACCTTGTCCGTAATGCTCTGCATGATTTTAACGGCCGGCGGACCGGTGACATCATTGCCCATCACAAAGTCCACGTCAGCTTCGATGAGCTCGCCCGGCCGGACTGAATCCCTGCCGCAGTGCGCAGCCAAAATCTTTTGTGTCATCGTCATAGCCATCACTAAAAACCTCCAATTCAAGATACAAGGATAACACCTCGGCTTCGGCAAAAAGCCCTTGCAAAGCACGCTTCCAGCATAAATCTTCATCATTTTGCACTTCTGCGTATGAAATATAGCTGTGATAGAATCAAATCAATTATCATGAATGAAATCTGACAGGTGAATAAAAAGGATGAGTGTTGTCACAGTAAACAATATATCGAAGAGCTATTTTTCCGAAAACATACTGGATCATGTCTCCTTCAGTCTCGAAGCCGGCGACAAGCTGGCGCTTATCGGAGAAAACGGCAGCGGCAAAACAACCCTGATGCGCATCATCGCCGGGGAGACCGAAGCCGATGAAGGCAGCGTGAAAATCGCCGCCGATACGGTAATCTCCTATCTTTCGCAGCAGATGGAAGAATTTACGGATCTGTCCATGCCCGTATTAAGCAATGAAAAACTGGACGCCGCCGAAAAAAAGATGCAGGAAGCAGCCGCCGCCTTAGCCCGGGGCGAGGGCGATCCGGAAGAATTGCTCGCCCGCTACCAGGCCCGGAGCGAAGCCTTTGAAAATGCCGGCGGCTACCTCTACCCCGCCCGCCTGGCCAAAGCCTTAGCCGCATTAGGCATTAAAGGCGAAATGCTGCATCGGCCGATCGCCTCCTTGTCGGGCGGCGAACGCATGCGGGTGCTTACGGCCCGAAGGCTTCTCGAAAAGGCCGATCTGCTTTTACTGGACGAGCCGACCAACCATCTGGATATTGAAGGTCTGGAATGGCTGGAAGATTATCTGCAGAATTTTAAAGGCACGGTCATTTTCATTTCCCATGACCGCTATTTTATTGAAAAAACCGCAACGCGCACGGCCGAACTCGCCGGCGGGAAACTTTATCAGTATAAAGGGGCCTACAATGCCTATAAAGAGCAGAAAGCCGCGCGCATCGAAGCGCAGCAGCTGACTTTAGAACGGCTCGAGAAAGAACATGAAAGGCAGTCTGAAGTCAAACAGACCATGCTTTCCCACCGCAAAATGACGGCCTATCATTCGCGCGAAAAAGTGGTGGCCAAGCTCGAAGACAAAATCAAGGAAGCCGAAGAGCAGCTGATCCCCGGAGAAAAGAAGCTGAATTTTCATTTCACGCCGAAACAAGATAAGCGGGATCCGGAAAGGCTTTTGCTGAAACTCGAAGACGCCGAAATGGCCTTTCCGCCGCAGCCCCCGCTCTTCTCCGGCCTGAACCTGGAAATGAAGGCAACGGATAAAAAAGTGCTGGCCGGGCCGAACGGCTGCGGAAAGTCTACGGTTTTAGGCATGATCACCGGGCGCATTCAGCGTTTTAAAGGCGAGCTTTTTGTCGCCCCGGATCTGCGCTTCGGTCACCTCGGGCAATACACCGAGTTTCCGGACGAAACAAAGACGGTTTTTGACGAACTCAGCGAGCGGACCCTGCTGCCCGAGGCAGAGGCCCGGACACTGCTGGCCCGCTACGGCTTTACGGGAAATGATGTCTTTAAAGAAATTTCCGTTTTGTCCGGCGGCGAAAGAGCCCGGCTCTATCTTTGTCTTCTGCTTGAAGAAGAACCGGATATTCTGTTTTTGGACGAGCCGACCAACCACCTGGACATCCATTCCCGGGAAATTCTCGAAGACGCCATCCTCGACTTCAACGGCGCCGTCCTGGCCGTAAGCCACGACCGCTATTTCATCGAAAAATGCCAATTTACCGTCAAGGGCTTTATCAACGGGGGACTTCGCAGCTACGCAAGCTATGAATCCTACCGGCATTTTGCCCGCCTGGCGGAGGCGGAAGCACGCGAAGAGGAAATGAAAGAAGACGCCGTGCCGAAAGCGCCTGCTCCATCCGGGAAAAAGAGAAAATCCGAGACGGCCG
>CALLQJ010000267.1 GCA_938014865.1 uncultured Fastidiosipila sp. | reverse complement strand
TCATGCAGGGCATACCAGGCGGAGTCCGCCATATAGCGGTCCAGCTTATTTTTGGAACGGTGTATGCCGGGGGTATCCACAAAGATGATCTGCGCCTCGCCGTCATCGAGCACCGTCCGGATATTGTGACGCGTTGTCTGCGCCTTGCGGGTCACGATGGCCAGCTCATTTCCGATCAGACGGTTGAGCAGGGTGGATTTTCCGGCATTGGGCCGGCCGACAATGGCAACAAAACCGGAACGGAAGTCTTCCGGAAGCGGCGTATCCGTAAAGGAGAAACGGCTGTAGTCTTTCTGCTCTTCTTCCCCTTCCTCCTCTTCTTCCTGCGGCGGATAGGCGTCCGTATCCCGGGAAATCCCGGCTTCATCCAATATTTTGTCCTGCAAAGCGAACATTTCTTTTTCCGCCTCTTCACCGCGTTCGTGATCCCAGCCTAAAAGATGCAGGAGGCCGTGCACGGCTAAAAAGCAATATTCGCGCAGAAGCGAGTGGCCGTAAGCTTCAGCCTGGGCCTTTGCCTGTTCCGCACAGATCACAATATCGCCGAGCTCCAAAATCATGGGCGCATCCGATGACATGTCCGAGACCTCTTCCGGGCCTGCCTCCGGCGTGAAACCGGGGTGCAGATCGGCCGGCTGAAGAGGCGCCGTGAAACGTCCGTCTTCCATCTCCAGAAGCGGAAAAGACAAGACGTCCGTGACCTCCTCAATATGTCTTTCGGAGGCATTCAGCGCCTTGATTTTCTCCGCCGTTACAAAAAGAAGCGAGACATTGGCGGTATACGCCGCATTTTTTGACGCTTCGCTTTCCTGATACGCCAAGTTCAAACAGCGCTTGATCTCATCGGCGGCAAAGTGAACGGGGCAGTTATTTTGAAGATTTTGCAAGAGGATTCGCATCCGGATACTTTATCCTTTCATGAAATTGACCGGCATATACTTGTAAAAATGCCTGAATGATTTCTTCTACATCGCGGAAGGACAAACCCGACTCGACGAGCTGGTCCTGATCAATCTTGGCCCGGACAAGTTTCCGGATCAGTTCTTCGGCCTTGTCCAGGTGGGTGATTCCGGCGGATTTCATAGCCGCTTCCGTTGTATCGGCCAGCATAAACAGACCGGTTTCACGGGACATCGGCAAGGTGCCGGGATAGGTAAACTCCTTAGGATCAGGTTCGGGAAGTCCTTTTTCTTTGGCTTCTTCGACCGCCTGCGAATAAAAATACGCTAAAACAGTCGTCCCGTGATGGGTGATGATAAAATTAATAATTTCCTGCGGGAGACGGTAGCGTCTGGCCAGCTCTTCTCCGGCCGTCACATGGCGGAAAATAACCCGTACGCTCTCTTCGGTATTCAGCAGCGAATGCGGATTAAAGCCCTGCTGATTTTCCGTGAACATCAGCGGGTTCCAGGTCTTGCCGATATCGTGGTAATAAGCACCGACACGGACCAAAAGGGCATCCGCACCGATTCTTTCGGCCGCAGCTTCCGCCAGATTCGCCACCATCATTGAGTGCTGGTACGTGCCGGGAGCTTCCAGGAAGAGCTTGCGCATCAGAGGCCTGCTCGGATCGGCCAGTTT
>CALLQJ010000266.1 GCA_938014865.1 uncultured Fastidiosipila sp. | reverse complement strand
GATGTCAACATTGCAACAGAGAATTCTCGGATCGCCTGAACTACTGTCCCTACTGCGGGACGGAAGCAGCCTCGCGCAGCGCTTCGCGAGATGCGATCCGCCGGGAAGATAAATCCGAAGGGGCGCCCCGCGGTGTCCGCCGGGTCAGCCTGTCGCTTTCTCCCGAACTCCTGGCGCCTGCGTCCGAAACAGCAGCAGAACGCCCGGAAACAAAGAAAAAAGATGATTCCGCATCAAAAGAACGGAAAGTAAAACCTGTCAAAGAACCGCCAAGCAAAAAAGCAGCGGACGATACGCAGTCTGAAAAAACGGAAGAAAAAGCGGCTCAAAAACCGCTGCGGGAAGCGCCCGAAGAAAAAGCAGTTCAAAAGCCGCGGCCTGAGCCCCTTGAGGAAAAAGAAGCTGTTTCCCCGGCCGGCGCAGCCGAGGAAGAGGAAGAAACCAAGCGTTTTTCGCAGGACGAAATGCGTAAAATTGCAGCCTATGAAGAAGCGTACCGCAAGCAGCGGCCGCTCCCGGAAAAGCCGGAGGACGATTACCCCGTCGAAGCCGCTTATGAAGACGACGAGATCAGCGCCGGCGAGGATGCGGAAGAGCGCAATGAACAGCTTCCGGAAGTGAAAGTCAAGCTTTCCGAATTCGGCGCAGCCTTTGTCTTGGCGATGCAGAAAGCGGGGCATGCGATACAGGAATTTTTGAAAAAGAGCGGCGAAAAAATAAAAGAAGCCGCCGCCTTCATTGCCGAAAAAGCAAAAAGCGGCGCCGCAAAACTGAGTGCTTGGGCCGGCCGGCAAAAAGAAAAGCGGGAGAAAAAACGAGCCCTCAAGCAGGAAGCTCAAGAGCTTGAAGCCGCCCGCCTTGCCGCCGAAGCAGAAGAAGCGGAGAGGAAAGAACGTGAGGCCGAGGCGGAGGATGCCGAATACAATGATGCCGCTTACCGTGATTACGGCATGGGCCTTGACGAAGACGATATTGATTTTATTCCCGCGAGCACCTATTACGAATATCAGGAACAGGCCGCCCGCCGGGAAGAGGACCGCTACGTCGACTTCAGAGATGAAGAAGCGCGTGATGACTATGCGGAAAATCCCTATGAAGAATCCGACCGGGCCGAACGCTATGCGGATTTCAGGGCGTATGAGCCGCCGGAGGAGCGTGACTTTTCCACGCCGCGGCGCCACCCCTCATCTTATGGCGTTTCCGGACGCCGCCGTCCCGCGGAATACCAAAACGGCGAGTACCGCGGCAGCCGGGATTACCGCAGTGAGCGCGAGTACCGCGGAAAGTCCCGGGACTTCCGGGAAGAGGAACGAGGCAGGCGTGCGGCCTCTTATCCTCGGGAAGACAGTTACGGGACAAGAGAACCCTTATACCGCGGTGCCGGCAGAGAAGAAGAGCGCTCGGAGGATCTGCGCTTTTTCACGGAAGAAACACCCGGCAGGAGCGAGGCAAGTTCCCGCGGCGAACAGACGAAACGCAGCGCCGGGAAGAGCTCTTCGAAAAAGAGCCGTAAGAGCACGCAGCGCAGAAAGCAGAATCCTTTCCGCAATGCTCTGGAATGGCTCATGATCCGGCTGCGGCCTTCCCATATTCTGATCCTGATTGTGATCATTGCCATTATCGCCGGAGTCGCGATCATCAAAAACAGCGGCAGCCCGACCCGGGAATTTGCCGAAGCGCTGAATGAAAGAAATTATGAGCATGCGGCGCAGCTTTATGATGAAAATTATAAAGGCAAGAGCGATCTTGAAGCCTCGTCCGAGGCGGAGTTTGCCGCTTATCTGAATAATCTCAAGCAGCATGCCCTGGAAGGCAAGTCCACCTATTCTGCCACCAATACGGCCTTGGACGTGATTAAATCCTCCGCGCTTTATACGGGAAAATATAAGGTGCTCGTGGATGAGACCGCAGAGGCGCTGGTGATTTTGCAGCAGGCGGACGTGCTCTTTGAAGCGGGGAAAGACAAGATGAATAACCTGGATTATGAGGGCGCCATTCAGGACTTCAACCAGGTGCTCGGCCTCTACCCCGGCTTCCCGGAGACCGCGGATCTTCTGGCGACCTGCCGGGACCGCTACCGGGAAGATGTAATCCGCGATGTCGGTGTTCTGCAGTCGCAGAGCAAGTACCGCGAGGCCGATGAGCTGATCTCGCATGCGCTCTCGCTGATTCCCGATGATCCGGTTCTGAAGGATCTTAAGAAGAATAATGATACGCAGTCGGTCAGCGAGCTTTACCAGGCGACGCGCAATACCGCCGAACGCTATTTCCAGTCCGGGGATTTTGCCGGCGTCTTTAAAGCGATTGATGAGGCGCTCAAGCAGGATCCCGATGACGATTCCATCAAGGTCCTGAGGCAGGAATATGAGACCAAGTGTGCCGAGAATATTCTCAATACGGCCGACAATATCTTCCTGCAGGGCGATCGGGAAGGGGCTTTGGAAAAATTGAAGGAAGGCCTCGAACTCATGCCCGGCAACGACTTGTTAAAAGAGAGCTTCGACCGCTATAACCTCGAAGGGGAAGGACCGACGATCCCGAATGTGACGACGGTCGATCCGGAGGAAACGACGGAAACAACAGAAGCAGAAGACGAGCCTGATGAGGAAGGCGAAACCATCAGCGATGATTTAGCCCGCGGCAGCTATCTGGATGCCGGCGGCAGCGAGCGGAAGAACGCCGTGCTGCAGAGCCACAGCTTTACGGGCGACGGGACGGTTGTTGATCAGGTGGTCTTCCCGAACAGCGGAGGGGCTGAACGCTTCAAAGGCGTCTTGTGCCTCGGGCCCGTCGATGATTATACGCAGGTTTATTATCAGGTGTATTCCTCCGATAATCAGGCCAGTCCGCTTCTGGTCGGAAGCCTCTACGCGCAAAGCGGAGATGATCCGGGCAGCAGCTATAAGATTAACGTAGACCTGCCGGTCTATGATGCGGACAGCTTTATTGTCAATCTCAATTACCTTCAGGGCGGAGAGATTGATGTGATTTTGGATCTGCACTTTACCGGGTGATGACATGCAAGCAATAAAACAGCGAAGTCTCAGTTTCTTTTCCCTGCTTTTGGCCCTTGTGCTGCTGCTTCAGGCGGCGGGCTGCCGGAAGCAGGAATTGAAGGACAATAAGACCGCCTTTGACGAGGCGATTGCGGCGGGAAATTATCCCTTAGCCGCCGATATTTACCGGGAGGCCTCGGTGCGGGAAGGCTTTGAAGCCGAAGAATTTGCCGAGACGCTGCGCATTGAAAGCGAAAAGATCGTGACGGCGTTCCGGCAGGGCCGCATCAATTTTGACAAGGCCGATCTGGCCCTTCAGGCCTTAACGTTTTCCGATGAATTAAATGAATTGCTCGCGGCAGATTTCGAAGCGGCCAAAGCGGCCGTAAGTCCGGGCGAAAATATTGAAGAAGCCCTGCAGCAGGCGGCGCTTTTTGCCGAGGCGGGCGATTATGAAAGCAGCCTGCAGCGCTACGATGCCATTTTAGAGGACTATCCCGAACATGCCGAAACCCGTTCCGGGCGCAGCACGGTGCTCGGTGCGTACATCGATCTGACGGAAAAACAAAGCAAGGATCTGGAAAAAGAAGGCTATCCCCGGACCGCCATGCTGATGGTGGAGAGGGCTTTGGGCTACGATCCGGAAAATCAGGTCCTCCTTTCCCGCAAAAAAGACCTGCAGCAAAGCATCAGTGATACGGAAAGTATCATCAAAGCGCAGATCCCCGTGTACGAGCTCGGGCTTTTGTTAGACGAAGGCGATCTTAAAGGGGCGGAGGCTTATATTGAAAAGGTCTCCGGCGAGATTGATGAGAAGACGGCCGATAAGCTGCAGCTGATGCTGGAGGAGGAAATCGACCGCTATGTCGAAGCGCTGATTAAACGGGCGGGGGCGGAAGCGGCTGAAGATATTGAAGGACGCTGGCCCGCGTCGCCTTACGCGCGTGCGATTCATACCTTAAATGAGGGCCTGGCGCTCTATCCGGAAAATGCGGCGCTGATTTCGGAAAAAGCGGCGTATGAGGCCAAGACGCCCGTCAACGTGAGCGGGAAGATCCGGCAGAACCGCGGCAGCATTACCGTGGGAGCGACGGGCACGAATGCTTCGGGCTATACCTATTCGAAGGGGAATTTTGATACGGCGGTTTTAAGCAAGCCGGACATGAATTTTTCTTATAACAGCGAAGGATACGGCGCAACCCTCATCAAGGGGTAAAGATCAGCTATGTTACGGCTGATTGTTTTATACCAATCTC
>CALLQJ010000265.1 GCA_938014865.1 uncultured Fastidiosipila sp. | reverse complement strand
CGGCGCCCGGCAATATCTTAGTATCCGCGGCGGCGGGCTCCGGAAAAACCTTTGTCATGACCGAACGCATCATCCGGCGCAGCAGCGCCGGGGAGCTGAGTCTGGACGCGGCTTTAATTCTGACCTTTACGAATGCCGCGGCTGCCGGTATGGAGCGGAAAATCCGCCAGCGACTTGAAGAGACGCTCGACGCGGCCCGCCGGGCCGGCGATGAGGCCCTGACGGAACGGCTCGAAGAGCAGACACTCGCCCTGCAGCAGGCGCATATTTCTACAATCCACGCCTTTTGTCTCTGGCTGATCCGCAATTTCCCGCATGAAGTCCGGGACGAAGACGGCACAGTGCTTCTGGAGCCGGACTTTCAGACCTTGGATCCTCAGGCTGCGGATGAACTCAAAGAAGAAGCCTTGGCGGAGGTGATGGATGAAGCGTATAAAAAAGCGGAACGAGGTGAGCCCGGCAGCGAGACTTTTTTCACCCTGCTGGATGCTTACGGCGGCACGAAGTCAGACCGCCCGCTGCGTGAACTCATATCTGCGGTCCATGACTATCTTCGAAGCCTTCCCGATTACCGGGCTTTTGTTGCCGGAATGCGGGAGGATCTTAAGCGTTATGTCCGGGACTTTGCGGCTTCTCCTCATATGGCCTATCTGCTGCGTGAATTCCGTCTGCGTCTGCAGCGGACGATGCAGGCGCTGCCGGGACTAAAACGGGCGCTGGCCGCGGGGACCATCGCCTTTACCAAGTCGGAGGAGACAAACCGGGAATACTATGAGATGTTCTCCGCCTGGATCGGGGCGGCCGAAACCTGCGATGCCGCCTTGTCGGCCTGGGAAGAAGAGGGCGGCGCTTTTGAGGCCTGGGATGCCCTTTATCTTATGGTTAGCGGCCTGGAGTGGAAGAAGCCGAGAATTTCCAAAACGGATCCTCCGGAAAAAGCGGCGTTTACCGACGCCTTTGTCGAGGCCTTTGCCGACTTTACGGCCTGTTTCGGCATGGCGAAAGGGGCTTTGAAAAAGGCTATGGCTTTCCCCGAGCTGCCGCTTTTTACGGCAAGACTTGAAGAACATGAAGAAGCCATGCAGCGTACGGAAAAGGTGATCGGGCTTTTCTTTGATCTTGTGCTTGCCCTGGACACGCGCTATCAGGCGATGAAGTTTGCCCGCCGGGCGGTGGATTT
Source organism: uncultured Fastidiosipila sp. (assembly GCA_938014865.1). Lineage (GTDB taxonomy): Bacteria > Bacillota > Clostridia > Saccharofermentanales > Fastidiosipilaceae > JAAYZH01. The sequence continues at coordinate 5,928 of CALLQJ010000265.1, read as the reverse complement.
TGCCGACTATGAGCACTTTGCCTTAAGGATTTTGGAGCGTGAGGACGGACTGGATTTCTGCCGGAGCCGTTTCCCGGAAGTGTATATAGATGAATACCAGGATACGAGCAGCATTCAGGAGGCGCTGCTTCAGAAAATCTGCCCCGGGCAGCTTTTCATGGTCGGGGATGTGAAGCAGAGCATTTACCGTTTCCGCCACGCCCGCCCGGAAACATTCCTTAAAAAAGCGGAGGCCTATGCGGCAGGTGAAGGGGGGACTTATTTAAGCTTGAACCGCAACTTCCGGAGTCAGACAGCGATTCTCCGCCTGATTAATGAGGTTTTCTGCCGCCTGATGACGAAGGCGTTTACGGGGATCGATTACATCGGCAGAACGGCGGAAACGGGAGGGACGGCGGCTGCGGGTACGGGGCATGCGATGGTTCCGGGCCGGGAGGATGCGCTCAAGCCCGAGCGCTGTGCCCTCTGGCTGCAGAAAACGGATCAGGCGGTCAAAAGTCTCAATGATCGTTTAGAGGAGGAAGAACGCGACCGGCTCTTCAGCCGCATCGCCGCCCGTTACGGGGCCGGTACGGCCTATCGTCTCCTGGAAGCGGATAAATCCATGAGAATGTACGCTTTTGTTGCCTCCGAGATACTGCGTCTTCATGCTGAAGAGCATGTGCCTTACCGGGATATTGCCGTCATGGCCCGGGGCAATATGAGCTGCGATATCGCGGCTTCCTTGTTCACGACGCTCGGCATTCCGCAAAACAGAAAAAAGCCTGCAGCCGTAAGCGAAAGCTATCCGCTGCAGCTGCAGCTGGCCTTGATGCAGAGCCTGGATAATGTGCGCCGGGACATCCCGCTGGCTACCTTGCTCCTCAGTGAACTCTCGCCCGTGCCTTTTACGGAGCGTGATGCGGTAAAACTGCGTATTCTGCAGCGTGAAAAAGGCGAGAAGGGCTGTTTATATGAAGCCTTGAAAACGGCAGCAGAAGAAGAGGATGATTTAGGCCGGAAAGCAGCGGCCTTCCTGGAGCGCCTGGAACAGTGGCGTCTTCGTGAGACCCATCTGAGTGCAAAAGAGCTGCTGCGGGAAATCTGGTTTGAGACGGATTATCTGCCGAAACTGCAGCGTGATGACGGGCCGGAAGGAACGGAAGCTTTGGAAAGCTTCAGCGAAACACTTACGGCGCTTGAACAGCAGGGGCGTGTCGGCCTGCATCAGGTCTTGAGCTATTTTGAAGAGGAAATGGAAAGCGGGAACCAGGAAACGGCCGAAAATGATTATAACGGCGACGGTGTTCAGATTATGACCTTTCACAAAAGCAAAGGTCTGGAGTTTCCTTATGTCTTCCTGCTGGACTTAGATGCCCGCCTTGAAGACAAGGATAAAAGACGCCGCCTGATTATTTCTGAAGATCTGGGTGCGGGTTTTGATGCGATCGGGGAGAGCGGCAAGGTGACCTATCCGTCTTTGCTGAGACTGGCGATGGAAGGCGAGAAAAGACAGCGTTATCTTACCGAAGAGATCTGTCTTTTGTATGTGGCGATGAGCCGGGCGGAGGAAAAGCTTTATCTTTGCCTGAGAGAGGATTATAAAGAGGGGGCCGCGAAAACGGAAACCCTGGCATTCCTCCTGAAGGAAGCCGATAAGGCAAGCAGTCCGGCCCTGCCGTCTTATGTTCTGCAAGGCGTTAAGTCTTACCAGGATATGCTGCTTTCCGCGCTGTGGCTTCTGCCTTACCCGGCGGTCCGCAGGCTTTTTTCCGAACTGCAGCTGGACAACAACGGGGCAGAGGACCCCGCGGACAACAGCAGCGCTATTCAGCAGATGCAGCTTGCTCAGTCCCGGCTGACAACGGAAAAGGCGGGGATCCGGGATGATAATGCCGAGCGCGGGATGTATCTTCAGGTCTTCGACGACACGGAAGATTATGAAGCGCTGCTCCGCAGGCTGCTTTCCGAAAGAAGAGAAGAGCAAGAGGAGGACGCAGCGGACGCCTTCGGGGATCTTGAGGCTTATAAAAAAGTCAGCGGGGATTTATACGATTTCTATGCGTTTGACAAGCAATTCAAAGCATTGCCGAAACAAAGTGTCAGTGAGATCAAAAGACAGTCGCAGAAACGGGAGAATACGGAAGAAGACGAGGACTACGGGGAAATTAATTTAAATATCCGTTCCCTGGATGAAGTCCGGCAGGAGCTGCAAGAGAAAAAACTTTCCGCAGCTGAAGCGGGAATCACCGTGCATAAAGCGCTGCGTTTTCTGCAGCCTGCTGATTTTACCGCCGTCCGGGATGAAAAAGAAGGCGATGAGAAAGTGGCCCGCCGGCTGAAGGCATTTTATGAGCGCGGGATTTTCACGGCGGAAGAGTATGCGGCGCTTCAGGACTTCATACCGGCGCTCAGGACCTTCCTGCTTTCGGATACGGCGCGGATGATTGCAGCGGCCGAGAAAAAGGAAGAGGTCTTCCGCGAACTGCCCTTTACGTTCCGCTATCAGGAAGAAGAAAAAGAAAGTCTGATCCAGGGCATAATTGACTTGTGGTTCCGCTATGAAGGCAAGCACTTTCTGCTGGATTTTAAGACCGACCGCCTGCCGGAAAATCGCGCCGAAGCGCGGGCGCTCTTGGCGGCGCGTTACCGTATCCAAATGAAGCTTTATGCCTCGGCATTGGAAGCGGGGACAGGAGAGACGCTTGAACACTGTATCATCTGGTCCGTGCGCCGGGGAGAAGGCTTCCGCTTCAGCAGGACCGAACTTTTTCAGGATGTCTGAGCATGTCTGACGCTTCAGACGCGAAAGGCAGCTCCGGCGGAGACTTTCGGAACATAGCTCTGAAAAAAGCCCTTAATGCTTTTTGAAATCCGGGCCGTGTGCCTCCATGAAGTTTTTGCGGGCTCCGCGGCCGCCCAGGCGCTGATTTAATGCTTTATTGCGCGCTCTTCGTTCTTTGAAAAAGTTTTTTAAAAGAGCAGAGGCTTCCTCAGCCAGAAGCCCTGCTTCCCAGTCGACCCGGTGGTTCAGCTCCTTGCGATCAAAAAAGTGATCGACCGAAGCGACCGCGCCCGCCTTCGGATCCGAAGCCGCAAAATAAAGTTTTTTTATCCGCGCCTGCTGCAGGGCAGAAGCGCACATAAAACAAGGCTCCAAGCTGACGTAGACGACGCAGCCGTCGAGGCGCCAGGAGCCCAGTTTCCGGTTTGCCGCTTTCAGAGCCAGCATTTCGGCGTGCGCCGAAACGTCCTGCCGGCTTTCCCGCAGATTATACGCGGCCGAAATAATTTCGCGGTTTCGGGTGATGACACAGCCGATGGGCACTTCGCCCCGGCTGCCGGCAGCGGCCGCTTCGGAAAGTGCCCGTTTCATGAAGCGGATGTCTTCCGCAGTAAAACGATCGGCTGAGGAATCAGGCATCATTTGATTTCGACGCCGCCGACCGGACGGATGCGTATTTTCTGCGCACTTCCGTGCCCGAAAATACTGTCCATAATTAAGCAGTACGCCGGGGCATCTTCATGAGCAATATAGGCTTGAATCGTACCGCCGAAGCCGCCGCCGTGGACTCGGCAGGCTCCCCGTTTGCCTTCAAGAAATTCCCGGCTCAGGGCCAGCGCCAGGGCCAGTTCCTGCTGTTTGACTTCGCCTGACGGCGTAATATTTTGAAGCTGCAGTTCCGAACTCAGGCCGGACGCATTGACCTGTTCCAGGAAATCATCAATATTTCCGGCTTTCAGATCCTCCGCCTGCTGCTCCACTCTCTTCTGTTCGCTGATAAAGTGCAGGGCCCGCAAAACCGCGCGGTCGCCGATCCTCCGGCGCAGTTCGGGGATGTTTTTATAAAAGTCCACGGGATTGACTTCACTCATGACCTCATGGCCGAGTGCTTCGGCTACGGCCTTCATTTCCGCCGGAATCGCGGCGTACTCATGCGTCAGATTTGCGTGACTGCCGCCGGTCTGCGTGATGATCAGATCATAGCCGGCATCGGCAAAATTCACCTGAATCTGCTCCATTTTCGGCAGTCCGCCGCCCGCAAAATCCAAAAAGGCAAAGCCGCCGAGGGCACAGCCCGACTGATCCAGGAGACCGGACGGCTTATCAAAATGCACATTTTCCGCATACTGGCCGATCTGAGCCTGTTCAAGCGGCGGGATTGAGAAATCATTATATAAACCATTTAATATCGTGATCAGCAGGATTTCAAAAGCTGCCGACGACGAAAGCCCGGATCCCGACGGCACTTTGCTGGTCGTATAAGCGGTAAAGCCGCCGATTTTATAGCCCTTCTTTTTAATGCCGGAAGCCACGCCCCGGATCAAAGCCGCCGAACGGCCTTTGTCCGCTTCACGCACCGAAAGATCCTTTAAATCAATGCGCTCGCAGCGGCCGTAGCCTTGTGAGGCCAATTCGATGACCGCGTCATCACGAGCTTCCGCGGCGGCAATGATATCCAGATTGACCGCGGCGGCAATCACCTTGCCGTATTGATGATCGGTATGATTGCCGGCAATTTCACTGCGTCCGGGAGCGCTGAAAATACGGAGCTCATCGCTTTCCCGGAAATTTTTACCGTAAAGGCGGCAAAGTTCAGCGTAGCGCTCAGCTTGTCTTTTTAATTCATTTTCGCTCTCGCCGTAAAGACGGATGAGCTGTTCTTTCTTTTGCGGAGTTTCCCAAGCTTGGACTTGTGTAAGTTTCGGCATAATCATCCTCATTTCCCATTTTTGTGTTCAGAGAAGCAATTTGAAGTTTGCACTTCATGCTGTTTCCCATTATAATTTTGTTTATTGTATTAAAGCAAATCTGCTCATATCAGAATTCAGCACAGGGCTGTTATAATAGATTACGAACGAGGAGACCCTATGGCTATACATGAAGGCATATGTCCGAACTGCGGATCATTGATGCGCATTAATGACGAGAACGAAGAAACCTATTGTATCTTTTGCTGGGCGCCTGCTGACAGTAAAGAAGCGATCGCTCTGGCTGAGGATTCAACAGGCCATGAATTTGAGAACAAATCGTATCCCGAACCTGATCCGGAAGAAAAAATGGCAGCACTGGCCGCTCAGGGTTTAGGCGGTGTCAATGTCATGCCGCAGACGCCAACGAAGAAACCGGCGCAGGAAAGACGGCGCAAAGGAAAACTGACCCCGCGCGAAAAGGTCTCACTGCAGAATAAACCGCTGGTCAAGCCTTATGTGTCCAAAAAACATCGTATCCGTATTGTTATCGGAGTCTGCGTGTTTTTGATCATCATTGCCGCGATTGCGCTGCCGGTTTATTTTACCCGGGAGAACAAGAAGACGGAACTGATGGAGTATCTGCCGGAACTGGTCAGCTACGCCTCCGATGAGAACCGCGTGAACATCCAGCGTCAGAGCAATCAGCTGGTGACCCTGGTGAATCCGGAACAGACCGATGAGGCGGATGCCGTTGATGTATTCAATAAGTATGCAAAAACCTATGCGGAAGTTTACGGCATCGATGAAGAAGAAGCGAAAAGCAGAATTGAGGTCAGACTCCTTGACGAGCAGTCCGGCGGCTACCGCATTGTCTATCGCAACAGCGAAGCCGTGGTAACCGACCTCGAATAGACGGCGATTTACGTTTCAAATAAAGGCGAGGGGTCCTTGAGGCCGCATTACCGGACCGGAAAACGCGACAAATAAATACAGAAAATCAAAACAGCGAGCCTCGGTGCCCGCTGTTTTTTTGTCTTATCTGATTGTCTTATCTAATAATCCGGTTATACGGAGTTTTTCAGAAGCTTACTCGGCCTTCTTTTCTTCAAGACCGTCAAGCCAGGCCGAAATAGCCTGAGCCGCAATCGCACCGTCGCTTCCTGCGGTGACAATCTGGCGCAGCGCCTTGCCGCGGCAGTCTAAAATCATCATCATGACCGACGCAGACGTCGATGGAGCGCACATTCGCACGTT
>CALLQJ010000264.1 GCA_938014865.1 uncultured Fastidiosipila sp. | reverse complement strand
CCCGGACTGGGGCGAAAATGCCGTCTTGATTTCGGCCCGGGACAAGACCGTGGTCTGGGAAGAGCAGATCCTTTACACCTCCGCCGGGCCGACCAAAACCATGGCGCCGCGTACCCGCTTCAGCGAGCAGCGCGAAGAGATTCCGCTGATTGAGAAAAGCTGGACGGTGTTTTATGATAATTTTGCCGCTGTACTGGCGGGCAGGGAAGAGCCCCTGGTCAAGCTGAATGAGAACCGCTATGTGATGCAGCTGATGGAAGCCTGTCAGCGTTCCGACCGGGAAAAGCGCCGCATAGACTTGGATTTTTCACGGTAAAAGAGCCGCTCCGGGCCGCCTGCCGTCTGCCGGGCTTCCCGGCGTATTGCAGCCGCAAATTTATAAAGAAGGATGATGATCATGTCAGATTTTGCACGTTTAGCAGCAGCCCGTTATTCGGAACGGCATTTCGATCCGGAGAAGCTGCCCGAAAAAGAGAAGATCCGCAGCATAGCAGAAGCCGCCCGGCTGGCGCCTACCGCCACCAATGCCCAGGCCTTTCACATGTATCTGATCGGCCCGGAAAAGGGGAAGGCCTTGCTGCCCGAAGTGACGCGCTGCTATTTCAAAGCGCCGTACCACATCCTGCTTTGTGCCGATCACAGCCAAAGCTGGGTGCGTTCCTATGACGATTTTGATGCCGCGGAACTGGATCTGGGCATTGTCGGCAGCCATATTGCCCTGCAGGCCCAGGACTTAGGCCTTCACAGCTGCTTTATCTGCGCCTTTGATCCCGCGGCCTGCCGCAAATGCTTTGAACTGCCCGAAGAACATGAGCCTATTATGCTCATTGCCTTGGGCTATGCAAGCAAGGATTCGGAGCCTTCGCCGAGACACAAGGAGCGCAAAGCGCTTGCGGAAGTGCTGAGCGAAGTCTGAAGAGACGGAAGGCATCAAGCATTCCGGGCATTCGGGAGGCGTCCCGGGGACATCAGAGAACATAAACTAAGAGAACTTAAACTAAAGAGAACATAAACAAAGCCGATAAGAACTGTTTTGTGTCTTATCAGCTTTTCTTTTATCTTTTATCTGCTGCAGCCCGCAGGCTGTCTGTTTACTTGCGTGATCAGTGGGCCATGAAATAGGTATTCCCGTAGGTGGCAGTCACCGTCAGCGACTGGAACCAGCTGCTTGAATAATAGGCACCGCTGGTGCAGAAAAAGTAGGAATTCGTCGGCAGGATGGTGGCCCCGTGCAGGGCATCCCAGACGGCCTGTTTCTGCAGAGCATTCGGGTACTTATTCCACATGCTGCCGTTAATGGCCGGCGTAAATTGATTGCGGGCAAAGATGACACTGTTCAGTGAACCGCCCCAGAGTCCGGAACGGACGCGGTTGACAACCGTCTGGGCAATCATCAGCTGTCCTTCATAGCCCCAGCTCGGGGACGCTTCGGCAGCGATCAGATGATAGAAGGCATTGAGCTCGCTGTCCGTATAGGAAATGACGGCAGCGGGAGCCGGTGCTTCTGTAGGCGCCTCAGTCGTCGGCACCGGAGTCGGCTCGGCCGTTGTGGCCTGTGTCGCAGTCTCTGTGCTCTCTTCGGCTTCAGAAGCAGCGCTGCTTTCGCTCGCTGCGGCCGAACTTGCCTCGCTCTTCGTTTCTTCAGTTTCCTTGACCGTCGCAGGAGCCGTTGTGCTCTTCGCCTGCGTAGGCGCTGCGGTCTTTTCGCTTTTAGCTGCGCTGCTTGCGGCAGCCGGAGCCTGCTTTGCTTCGCTCGTGCTCTCGGCACTTGTTTCGGATCTTATCTGATCGGACGGCACTTCCTGCTTTGTCAGGAAAAACTCGTACTCCGCCGTGCTCTCTTTGGGCTCTTCCTTCTCTTTGCGCTCTGTTTCTTTGCTTTCACTAAGTTCGCTTTCAGCGCCCGCACGATTGAGCGTGCCCATCACGGCTTCAATTTCTGCGGGATCTTCTGCCGCTGCGACGGCCGCATGCTCTTCGGAATCTGCCGGAGCTTCGGCAATTTCGTTTTTACGGGCAAACATGCCGCCGAAATAAGCGGGCAATAATGAAACAAGGACTACGGCGGCAAGGGTAACGGCAGCTACTGCTCCGACCAGCTTGCGTTCGAGTCCTCTGCGGCGAAAGAAATCGCCGATTTTTTCCGTATCTTTTATCTTGTCAAGTACTGTACGCCCGAAACGGCGTAGGTCTTCAATCTTATGCTTAATATCCATAAATTTTTCTTTCCTCCTGCGCCGCTATCTCTTCGATTAAAATAATACGCAAGTGACTTCCGGCGCAAAGTCGTAGGCAGAATAGCATGTGCTCGGCGTAAAGGCAAATATATACACTTAAGTTTGTGCAATTTAATAGTTTATGCTTTACATTTCATGGGGAAGCTGACAAAGTGTAAGCTAAAATTTGCAAAATATAAGTGCCGGAAAGGCTGAAATAAAAGGCTTTTCGGGCTTTTGCAAAGGATAAAAAAGACGGATTAAAGCGGCGGAATGCGCGGGCCCGGCCGGCGGGAAAAGAGGGGGACGGGCTTTTGTTTTTGTATAAAGCTTTCATAAAAGCGTATTAATATTCATTATTATAATAGGGACAGGAGGTAAGAGAGATGTGCGGACGCTATTTTTTTGACCCCGATGATTACATGGTCTTTCTCGAAGAAACAAAACTAAAGGGACGCTTTAAGGGCGGGGAGGTCTTCCCGACGGCGGATGCGCCGGTTTTGCGGGCGAATCAGGAGGTGCTTTTGGCGCGCTGGGGCCTGCCTTTCTCCGGCAGCGGTCAGAATCTTCTGCATGCCCGTTCCGAGACCGTGGAAGAAAAACGAAGCTTTGCCCCGGCGTTCCGGCACGACCGCGTGATGATTCCGAGTTCCGGCTTTTACGAATGGCAGCATAAAAACGGCAAAAGCGTTCCGGGCGAAAAATATTTTTTCAAAATACCGGATCAGAAAAGGCTATATATGGCAGGGCTTTTGCTGCCGGGGCCGGAAGGGCCTTGTTTTGTCATCATAACGCGCAAGGCCGGTCCTTCCGTGGAGACGACGCATGACCGGGAACCGCTCATCCTCCCGCGCGAAAAGGTCATGCTCTGGCTGCGCGACCTCGAAGCGGCCCGAAGACTCCTCGGCACGGACTATCCCGAGCTCAAGCGCCTTTACTGCGGGATCTGAGGGGTTTGGCGGCCGGCAAATGATATGTTTTCTACAGGTAGTGTACAATATAAGAAAAGCCCTCTCGGCAGTTTTACGAAAGGAATCAGACTATGAATATTGTTGATGAACTCAGAAAATGCGGAATTGTTCCGGTCGTTGTGATTGAAAAAGAAGAGGACGCCGTTCCTTTGGCAAAAGCCCTCCTGGCGGGCGGCATTAATTCGGCGGAAGTGACCTTCCGGACGGATGCGGCCGCGGCCGGCATTAAGGCGATTGCCGAAGAAGTGCCGGAAGTGATTGTCGGCGCCGGCACGGTTCTGACCCCCGAACAGGCCCGGACCGCCGTTAAGAACGGTGCGAAGTTCTTGGTCTCGCCCGGCATGGATAAGGACGTGATCGCTGCAGCCAATGAGCTTGAGGTCCCGATTCTCCCCGGTGCCGTGACGCCTACGGAAATCATTCAGGGCATGAAGCTGGGCATTGAAATCTTTAAGTTCTTCCCGGCCGGCAACTACGGCAGCATCAAAACGATCAAAGCTTTGGCGGGCCCCTTCACGAAGGCGGAATTTGTCCCGACCGGCGGCGTCAATTTGGATAATCTCGAAGATTACCTCAGCTTTGACCGCATCGCCTTTGTCGGCGGCAGCTGGATGTGCCCGAAGGATCTGATTGCGGAAGGCAATTGGGACGCCATTGAAGAGAAGGCGAAAGAAGCGGTCGCCCGCATGCGCAAGGTCCGCCCCGAAGCCTGATTCAAGTCCTTATTAAAGTATTTATCAAAGGTCTTATTACAATTCAGAGGTCTTATTTCAATCCTTTATCAAAGGCCTCAGCAAAGCGAAAATTCCGGTGCCCCGGCGGGCCGGGGTTTTTCTTTCTTGCTTTTTTGTCATTTTCCCCGAATACGCTGTCCGAAATGCCTAAATCCGCTATAATTGTTATCAAAAAGCACGGGCTTTTGTTCTCGGATAAAAGCGCCGGACTTTCGAAGGAGAGACGCCGTGACAATTTATGAAGCATCCTATCTTTTGCGCTACGTCTTTGTAGTACTGGCCGTCATCATTGCCCTGCGTCTTCTGCTGTCCTCGATCCGCGATCTGAATTGGGGGATCAAGCACAGCCTGAGACCTGCACAGGGCTATTTTCTCCTGAGCAATCAGGGGGACGGGCAGACGATGAGCCTGCCTTTGTACCATACGACGAACATCGGCCGGGCGGCGTCTAATGATATTCGCATCTATTCGGATGAGGTGAAGAGGCGGCATGCCCTGATCTACCGCTTTGACGGGGATTGGTACGTGAGGCCGCAGGGGGCAGCGTCCGATGTGCTTGTGAATGAGGAAGAAGTGCATGAACCGTGCCGGCTCAAAAACGGCGATACGGTCAGCTTCGGCCCTTCGACCTTTGTTTTTGTGGATGAAAGGGCCATTGCCGCGGAGCGCGGCGAGACCTATGAGGAAGCGATCTTCGATGACGAGGCCTTCTACCGGGCGGTGGAAAGAAATTCCCGCCCGCCTTACGCGATGTGGATCCTGATGAACCTTTTCACCTTGATCACCACCTTTTTGGTTTTCCGCATGATGCCGGGCGTGAAAGAGGTGCAGAAGGATTTCCTGCTGTACACGGCCGTGGCGCTCTTGCTTTTGGATCTTTATTTCCTGCTTTTGCCCTTGATTTTGCGCTTTGCCGACCGGATTTTATTCCTGACGGCGGCTCAGCTGACGGTGATCGGCATGGCCATCCAGTCCCGCCTGGCCCTGGTCGGCACGAGGACCTGGCGCCGCGCCGTCGAAAGCGGCAGCGAGGCGGAGATGCTGCAGGCGGCCCGCGAACTTTTTTCTGCCTACCGTACCCAGCTGATGGCCCTTTTTATTGCCTTGGCCGTTTTATGGCTGGTCATGCTGATTACGTCGCGGACCCGTTTCCTGGAAGCGATTACGGTTTTAAGCGGCATCATTACCCCGCTTCTTTTGATCATCACCTTGATTTTCGGACGCGGGGCGGCGACTCACGGGGCCGGCTTGTGGATTTCCCTGGGCGGCCATTCGCTGCAGCTGACGGAGTTTGCGAAGATCACCTATCTGATTACGATGGCGGCCTTCTTTAAGAACCGGACGCCGTTCCGGGTGCAGATTTACTTTGCCGTCTGGGCGGGCGTCAACTTTTTCCTGCTGATGCTCCTGCCCGACCTCGGCGCCATCATGATTCTGCTGCCGGTAACCTTGCTGGTCTTTGTCGTGATGACCTCGGAATACATCAAAGCTTTGCTGATCTTATTAAGTTCCGGCGTTCTGGCGGTGTTTGCCTACGCTGTTTTCCCCCACGTCCGAAGCCGCCTTTCGGGCTGGACCTCGCTCTGGGATGAGGTCAATGACCAAAACCGCCAGGTCGTCTACGGCCTGCAGGCCATCGGCCGCGGGAATCTGACGGGGCGCGGACGCGGCAACGGCAGTCCGGGCGGCATTCCGCTGGCGAAATCGGATATGATTTTCGATATCGTCTGCGAGGAGTTCGGCGTCATTTTCGGCATCTGCGTGATCGTCTTTATCGTGATTTTGCTGCTGCGGGCCATCCGGACCACGATCCTGGCCCGGGACGGCTTCACCTCGAGCCTGGCCCTTGCTTTAGGGGCGGCCCTCTTTTTTGAAGCCTTTGTCGTGATCGGCGGCACCACGGGACTGATTCCTCTGACCGGGGTCACCTTGCCGTTTATTGCCCAGGGCGGCAGCTCGCTGCTGTCAAAGTGGATCATGACCGGTCTGCTCTTGGGCCTGGCGTCACGGCATGAGGAAGGAGCTAACAGGACATGAAAAAACTGATTCGCAATCTGAAAATCGCCTTTGCCGTCCTTATGGTCTTGTCGATTGCCCTGGGGGCAGGTCTGGTCTATCAGCAGCGGCAAAGTCAGACCACGCTTTTGGCGGTGGCCGGCGAAAATAAGGCAAGCCTCAGGGCCCGTTATGCGAAAGCAGGAGAGATCATCAGCAGCGACGGCATTCCCTTAGCGTATTCCGAAGAAGGAGAACGGCGCTATGCCGAAGATCCGATGCTGCAGCGCTCGATCTCGCATGTGGTCGGCGACTACACCCACCATATGTCGAATACGATCGAAACGCTTTATCAGGATGAACTGCTGGGCACGCGGCGCCGGCTCATTGAACAGCTGCTTCTGGATTTTTCCGGCCGCGGGATGCAGGGCAGCAATATTCATTTAACGCTCAATTCGGCTTTAAATGCCTATGCCTATGAGCTGATGCAGGATTATACGGGGACGGCGGTGCTGCTGAACTGGCGCACCGGCGAGATCGTCGCCATGGTATCGACCCCCGCCGCGCCGATGGCGAATATTATCGCCTACGAGGATATTCCCGACAGCGGTTTATTTAACCGCGCCCTGATGGGCCGCTATGCGCCGGGTTCGGTGTTTAAAATCTTTACTACGGGCGCCTGGCTGGAATCGCCGGAGCGCAATCCCTCCTTTTCTCTGGACTGCACGGGAGAACCTCTGCGGCCGAACGGGGCCCGCGATTCAGGGCACGGGCATGTCGATTTAAACAGTGCCTTTACCTTATCCTGCAATGTCTTCTTCGGTGAACTGGCGGTAGCCACGGGCGCCGACGAAATGATTGACTTTCTCGACAGCACCGGGCTGCAGAAACTCGATTCCGTAGACCGTCTCAGCAAGGCAGCGCCGCGCTGGAATAATGAGGCGGCGGAACACGATGAGGCCTTATTATCCTGGTTCGGCACCGGACAGGCCGTCGGCGATTTGGTTCTGAATTTTACGCCTGTCGATCTGGCCCTGACTTCCGCGGCGGTCGCCAACGGCGGCAAGCTCATGGAGCCGCATATTGTCAGCAAGATCACGAACCCTTTGAATCAGGTCAAAGAGAAAGCCGAGCCGAAGGAAATCGGCCGGATGTTCAGCCCGCAGGTGGCGGCGCGTCTGCAGCAGCTGATGACCGAAGCCGTTGCCTCGGATCAGAGCATTCAGACGAATGCCCGGATAGACGGCTTTGAGGTCGGCGGCAAGTCCGGCACTCTGGAAGTCGACACGGAAGGCGGACGCAGCAATAATGCGCTCTGGACCGGCTTCATTAACGATCCTGATTACAGCTGGGCAGCAGCGGTCATCTGTGAAGATGTCTCCGGTACGAATTCAACGGCCGTGGCCGTCGGCGGCAGGCTTCTGGAAGCGGCGGTCCGCAGCACGGGAGGCTGAGGAGACGTATCGTATTGCTCGCTTGGCGCATCTGCGGCGGGCGAGGCGGGGCGGCAGAGACTTTGCACTCTTTTGTTAAAATTTGATAAGATAAAGAACGATCCGCAAAAGGCCAAAGGCAAAACGTCTTGTCTCGGCCTTTTGTTAGTCTTTAAATGAAGCGGTAAGAAGGGCGGACGGGCCCGGCGGAAGCGTTCCGGCCGGCCGTTCGATTCATGAAGGTGTCAGATGGCGGAAACATTAACGTTTTACAAAATCGGTTACGGCAATTTAGTCGCGGGAGATCGCATTCTCGCCGTGGTTCAGCCCGACAGTGCGCCGATTAAACGCATGATCCAGGACGCCCGCGACCGCGGTGCGCTGATTGATGCGTCGGCGGGCCGGAAAACCAAGACGGTCCTGGTAATGGACAGCGATCACGTGATTTTATCCGCATTAGACAGCGATAAGATATTAGCATCGCCTCTTGAAGCGGAAGAATAAGGAAAACGCGGAGGGTAGAGTAGAAATGAAGGCGGAAGATTTATTGGCGGTCACGATACAGGATTTTGCCGATGAGCCGGCCAGGGGGGTCTTAATCTGTATTTCCGGCCCTTCCGGAGTAGGCAAGGGGACCATCATCGAAAGGCTGCGCGCTGAGTGGCCCGAGCTGAAAAGTTCCGTTTCCGTCACGACCCGCAAACCCAGGCCCTCCGAAAAAGAAGGCACCCATTATTATTTCCGCAGCGTCGACGAATTTAAAAGGATGCTGGCGGCCGATGAAATCTTAGAGCATGACTGCTATACCGGCAATTACTACGGCACCCCGCGCAAAGGCATTGAAGAAATTTTATCCCGCGGCGACGACTGCGTGCTCGACATTACGGTGCCCGGCACCCTGGCTATAAAAGAAAAGTTCAGCGAAGCGCTGAGTATCTTTCTTCTGCCGCCTTCCTTGTCCGAACTCAAAAAGCGCCTGCGCGGCCGGGGCACGGAAGATGAAAAGAGTATGGCGTCCAGGCTGGAGCAGGCCGTAAAAGAAATTCAAATGGCGCCGCAGTTTGACTATGTGGTGCTGAACAGAGATATAGAAAAAAGTCTGGCCGAGATCCGGCACATTATCCTGGCTGAGAAGCTGCGCAGCAAAAGACGGCCGGGCATTGAAGAAAAAGTCTTAAAGCGTTAGAATAGAATACTACGGTAGAGGCAAATGCTTAATTTGCCTTATTTTGCTGTTTTTTCACGCCGCAGCCTGCGGCTGTGAGAAGGAGGTACTATGTTAATTGATCCGCCTATTGAGGAATTATTGCCGCGTACCCAGAATCGTTATACCTTAGCGATTACCATTGCGCGCCGTACCCGTCAGCTTGTAGACGGGGCCATGCCGCTGGTCGAAGAGTCGGAAGATAATCCGAACCTGGTGACGCTGGCCTGCAAGGAGCTCGCTGCCGATAAGATCGGGAGCCTGCCCGGGGATTTAGACCCTTATATTCCGCTGCGTCCCGAACTGGAAGAAGCCTTGCGCAAGGCACAGGAAGAGAGCGACGCCAAGGACATGCTCCCTTCGAACTACACCCCGCTGGCGGAAGAACCCGATCCGGCGCCCGTATCGAAGATCCGTGTCATGGATCCCGACGAAGTTTTCCTGCTGCCGGATGAGGCGGAAGCGGTCGAAAGAAAAGAAGCCGCTAAACGCATTCAGGAAGTTGTGGAAGAAGACGAAGACGACGATGAGGACGAAGACATCGAATTCAGCGCCGACGAGGAAGAAGAGATTGACCTGGATGAAGATCTTGATGATATCGACGGTTCTATCGATGACGAACCGGAGGATGAGGAAGATCTATGAGTAAAGTAACGATGGATCGTCTCGTTTCGCTGGCCAAGACGCGCGGTTTTGTATTTCCGGGTTCGGAAATTTACGGCGGTCTGGCCAACACCTGGGACTACGGCCCCTTGGGCGTACTGCTCAAGCAGAATGTAAAAGACGCCTGGTGGCAGAAGTTCGTACAGGAATCGGTCTACAATGTAGGCGTCGATGCGGCGATTTTAATGAATCCCGAAGTCTGGCGCGCCTCCGGCCACGTCGGCGGCTTTAACGATCCTCTGATCGACTGCCGCTCGTGCAAGACGCGTTTCAGAGCCGACCAGATGATCGAAGGTTTCTGGAATACGAAGGCGGGCAAAAAAGCAGCCGAGGACCCCGAGCGTCCGGCCCTGGACGGCATGAGCAATGAAGAGCTCATCGTCTATATCCGCGAACATGATATTCCCTGTCCGAACTGCGGAGCGCACGATTTCACCGATGTCCGCAAATTCAATCTGATGTTCAAGACCTTTTTGGGGGTTACCGAAGAAAGCAGTTCGGAAGTTTACCTGCGTCCGGAAACGGCCCAGGGTATTTTCGTCAACTTTGCCAATGTGCAGCGTTCGGCCCGCAAAAAGATCCCCTTCGGAATTGCCCAGATCGGCAAATCCTTCCGCAACGAAATCACGCCGGGAAATTTCATTTTCCGCACCCGTGAATTCGAGCAGATGGAGCTGGAGTTCTTCTGCGAACCGGGCACGGATCTGGAATGGTTTAAATACTGGAAAGATTTCTCTTTCCGCTGGCTTTTGGACTTAGGCCTGCCGGAAGAAGATCTGCGTTTCCGTGACCACGGCGAAAAAGAACTGTCCTTCTATTCGCTGGCCACCACGGATATTGAATATCTCTTCCCCTTCGGCTGGGGCGAACTTTGGGGGATTGCCGACCGTACGGACTACGACCTCAAGCAGCACATGGAGTATGCCAAAGAAGATCTGATGTATTTTGATCCGCAGAAAAATGAGAAATACATCCCTTACGTGGTAGAACCCTCACTCGGGGTTGACCGCGTGCTCCTGGCCTTCCTTTGTGCGGCCTACGATGAGGAAGAACTGGAAAACGGCCAGAGCCGGACCGTGATGCGTTTCCATCCGGCTTTAGCGCCCTTCAAAATCGGGATTCTGCCCTTGTCGCAGAA
>CALLQJ010000263.1 GCA_938014865.1 uncultured Fastidiosipila sp. | reverse complement strand
CATAGCCTACCTCCTTAAATGAGCTGCGCCGGGGCGCCTGCCCTGCCCCGGGGCTTTCGCTTGAGTTCCGGTACCGTGGGCGGCGGTACCTTCATCATCGAGCAGATATGACAACTCCGCTCGGATTTTCGTAGTTCTTGTAATTTTAACAATGAAGATAAAATTTCGCAACAAATATGCGTATAAACCACACAATAATGTATAAGTTATTATTAATCCATGAAAATTATTTGTACAAAGCAAACAAAAACCCGGCGCTATTATGAAAGGCTTAAGCCCGTGCGCGCGGCAGGGCGTGATTTTAGCGCTGAAAATGCGTAAGATAAGAGGAGCTATTCTTTTGTAAAAGGAGTCCTTCCATGGCTTATTTATCCGTCAATACCTACTCGGATGCCCTCAAACGCAGCGTCAATTTCAAGCTGCTTTTGCCGAATGATCTCTCCGCCGAATTCAGAGAAAATAATCCGCATTACGCACGTCCGCCGAAATTCCTGATCCTCCTGCACGGCTACAGCGGCAGCAGTCAGGACTGGCTTTTGGAATCGGATATTGCGGCCTTGGCGGGAAAGTACAATCTGGCCGTGGCCCTGCCTTCCGGGCAGAACAGCTTTTACCTGGATCTTCCCGGGACCGGACGAAAATACGGGTGCTTCATCGGCGAAGAACTGCCGGACTATATCCGCCGGACCTTCGGACTTGAAGCTGCGGGAGAAGGGGCTTTTGTCGGCGGCTTATCCATGGGCGGCTTCGGCGCTTTGCATGTCGGATTGAGCTATCCGGAGCGCTTTTCTAAAATCGCGGCCTTTTCCGCGGCCCTGATTATTCATCAGGCTGCCGGGATGCGGCCCGGATTTGAAAATGACATTGCCGACTACGATTATTACCGCTTCATCTTCGGCGATCCGGAAAAGCTTTTGCAAAGCGAGAAGAATCCGGAAGTGCTGATCCGGCAGCTTAAAGAAGAAGGCCGGACAATACCGGGCATCTACCTCGCGATCGGAACGGAAGATTTTCTTTATGAGGATAATCAGCAGTTCAGGCGCTTCCTTTCCGAAGAAGCGATCCCTTTCACGTATCAGGAGGGGCCGGGCGGCCATGACTTTGCCTTCTGGAATCGCTATTTGGACGATGCCTTGCGCTGGTTTTTGAATGAATAAGATGAGGTGTTCTATGCCGGATACAGAGCAGAATTTATCGTGGGAAAGCCTTCAGGAAGAGATGATCCGCTGGCGGCGGGATCTGCATCAGATCCCCGAAATCGGACTGGAACTGCCGCAGACGGCCCGCTATGTCCGGGACGTTCTGGATAAATACGGTATTGCTTATGAATCGTTATTAGAGGGCAATGCCGTCGTCGCACAGATTGAAGGAACAAAAGCCGGGCGGCAGAAGCCGCGGGTGATTGCGCTCCGGGCGGATATGGACGGCCTGGCCGTGCGGGAAGAAACCGGCCTTCCCTTTGCTTCGGAAAACGGCAATATGCATGCCTGCGGGCACGATGCCCATATGGCGATGCTCCTGGGGGCGGCGCTATGGCTGCAAGTGCATCGTTCGGAATTTTCCGGGATCGTGAAATGTTTTTTTCAGCCCGGGGAAGAACGCCCCGGCGGGGCCCTTCCCATGATCCGCGAAGGCTGTCTGGAGAATCCAAGGGTCGACGCAATTTTCGGCATGCATAACGGCAAAATTTCCCGGGAGCTCCCCGACGGAGCCGTCGGCTGGCGCCGCGGGGCGATCATGGCCTCTGTCGATGTGCTGACCATTAAAATCAAAGGGAAGGGCGGACACGGCGGCTACCCGGAAGACTGCATTGATCCGATTACGACGGCGGCCGAATTTATTCAGGCCGTGCAGCTTCTCATCAGCCGGGAACTCAAGCCGGGGGATCCGGCCGTTTTGTCTTTCGGGAGCATCAAGGGCGGCAGCAGCATGAATATCATTCCCGATGAAGTCGTGATCGAAGGGACCTGCCGCAACAGCAGTCAGGAGACCCGCAAGTGGCTGGCCCGCAGAATTCGTGAAGTCGGAGAAGCGGTCTGCGGGGCGCATCGGGCGGCCTTTGAGATCAATCACCACTTTATGTACCCGCCTTTGATCAACGATGCCGCCTTCAGCGAAGCCGCGGCCCTATCCATCGCCAAGGTCGTCGGGGAAGAGCGCCTTTATGAATTAAAATATCCCGTCATGGCCGGAGAAGACTTCGCCTGTTTTGCCGAAAGATTGCCGGCTGCCTATGTCTTTTTAAGCAATATGAAGCCGGTCGGCGGCAGGATTTATCCCCATCACAGCAGCCGCTTTGATGTCGATGAGAGGGCTTTTGCTGACGGGGCTGAAATCTTTGTGCAGGTGGCCTTGGATTTTCTGGCCTCGGCGCCCGGGGAAGATGAGAGCAGCCTGCTGCATCAGAAAATCTGAAGGTGTTCGACAATGAAAATGAAAAAGAAGACCCTTGTCATCGGCATCATTTCTTTGATCTATACGGTATTAGGATCAAGCTATATCTTTTTTCCGGACGGCAGATTGAATGAAGTCCTGTCCGTAAAATCGGGATTGGCGCATTTCTACGCCTTTTCTGCCTTAACAGCCTTTTTGATGCTTGTTTTTTCAATCGTGATGCTCTTCATCTCACGATTCAGGAATCGCTTCAAATTAAAATTTGACGGAGCAGATGTGATCTTAATCTTCACGGTGGTCCTTTCCTTGTTTTTCATATTTTTCGGAGCCGAGCATAAAAAAATCGAAGCAGAAGATTCAGCGCAGAGCAGCATAAAATTATGCGAATGGAATGCGGCCGACAATATAAACGAAAAAAACATTCAAGCTGTTTTCGGCGAATTTGATGCGGATATCGCGGTATTTCCGGAGCTCGGGGGATACAAAAAAGGAGATAAGCCGGAGCAAAGATTAGCGGATTTATTTAAAAAAGCGGAGCTTGATTTTGCAGAGTACAGGGTGTATGTGTCAGAAGAAACAGAAGGGAATATAGCGCCCGTTACCGTCGTGCTGAAGAAAACGCTCGGACCGTATGACATTTATGAGGAACGTCCTGCGACAAGATTCGGAACGCTGTATCTCTCCTCAAGAGCAACAGACAGTCCGCCTCTTATAGGATTACACACGGCGCCGCCGCTTCCGGGATTGATGCGTATATGGCAGAGAGATTTGGATTTAATTACAGAGCTTGCCGGCAAGCATCAAGATGCAATTATAATAGGTGATTTTAATGCGACAATGAAGCACGGACGCCTTCATTCGATTAGAACACATACAGATGTTTTGGACTATGCGCCGAGATTTCATTCCGGAACATGGAATACAAACATTCCATCCGTTTTCAGAACAAGGATAGACCATATTTTAATTCCGAATAATAAATACAGCGTGACAAGCGCAGAGATTAAAAAGTTTCCGAATTCAGATCATTTGTGTGTGTTTGCAGAACTGCAAAGCCTAGGAGATTAAAAGATTAAATTCATCGCGGGGACAGCGGCAAAGGACAAATCTCAGCTTTTTTTATCCTTTAGCGGTTCAGGCGACGACGTCAAGTCCGTCGGAGGCGGTGACCAGGTGGTCGCCGATACGCTGCAGATGCGAGAGGCATTTGTCGAAATTCAGGCCTGCCTCGGCGCCGCAGAGGCCTTCGCGCATACGGGCAATATGGAGGTCGCGGAAAGAATCGATGTCAAACTCGAGCTTGTCCTGCATGTCGTAGATGAGGGCGGCGTTGCGGAGTTCGTCCTCGCCTTCCGAACGGATCTCCTTGAAAAGATCGTCGATCTGCGCGGTCAGGGCCATAATTTCGTCTTCGGCCGTGTCGCTGTAGGTAAGTTTATGCAGCTGGCTTTCTTCCAAAATATCCAGGATCTGCATGCTGTAGTCGCCGATACGGTCGAGGTTGGAGACAACCCGGATGTAATTGGTCAGCGTTTCCGACTGGCTCTGGCCTAACTGCCGCGAGAGGAGAACGACGGCGATTTTGGTGACTTCCTTATTAAGATAATTCAAGGTGACCGTCATCTCACGGAGTTTGTCGGCCTTTTCTTCATCATATTCTTCTTTGAAAAAGCTCAGGGCACCGGTGAAAATTTCATGCGTCATTCCGAGCATCCGCAGAATTTCCAGGCGGATATTCGAGAGCATCACCACATTGTCCCCGAAGCTGTTCGGCTTGAGGTAGACCAGGCGGCGCTCGGCCTGAATATCGTCTTCGCCCTTGATAATCAGGCTCGATAATTTGGCAAACCAGCGCGAGAAAGGCATCATCAATAAGGTCGTGCTGACGTTGAAAATCGAATGCAGATTCGCAATTTGAGCGGTCGGACGATCCGGCGTCATGGCGACAATCCACTCATCGATCGGCAGAACATAACTGATCAGAATAAAAATAATCGTGCCCATCAGATTAAAGAGCACATGCGACAAGGCCGCCCGCTTGGCGTTTTTGCTGGTATTGAAAGACGCAATAATCGAGGTGATACAGGTCCCGATGTTCTGGCCCAAGACGATGTAAAACGAAGTGCGGAAGGGGATCAGCCCCTGCGAGGCCATGGTCTGCAGGATACCGACCGAAGCCGAGGACGACTGGATGATGGCCGTAAAGACCGCCCCGACAATGACGCCCAAAACCGGGTGGGCGATGTTCAGCATCAAGGAATGGAAGAAAGGCGAGGACTGCAGCGGCACCATCGAGTCGCTCATCATGTTCAGCCCCATAAACAAAAAGCCCAGCCCCATGACGACTTTTGAGTAGTAGTCGCTTTTCCGCAGCTTGGTCAAGGACAAAATAAAACCCGCAAAGGCAATCAGCGGGGCAATTTTGGTAATATTCAAAGCAATCAGCTGACCGGTGATCGTGGTCCCGATATTCGCGCCCATAATCACGTTTACAGCCTGAGAAAGGTTCATGAGATTGGAGTTCACGAAGCCGACGACCATAACCGTGGTCGCCGATGAACTTTGTATGACTGCGGTCACGAAAATTCCGACTAAAACGCCGAGAAACTTATTCGTGGTCAGCTTTTGCAGAATTTGCTGCATTTTTTGTCCGGCGACAAGCTCCAAGCCCTCACTCATCAAATTCATTCCGAACAAGAAAAGCGCGAGCCCGCCGAATAAAGAAAGCAGATTCCAAAAATCCATGCAGCCTCCTTGCAGCTTCAGTAATTTGCCCAAAAGCCCGGGCCCTTTATTTGGCATTTTGCTTAAATAAATCCAGGCCATATTAAGGCATGTTAAGCAAAGTTTAAAGTCCTGTTAACAATAACATTATTTCCTTTTTTGCGAAACAAATTAAAGACAAAAGCAGAAAGTTCAGACAAGAAATACAAAGACCTGCGGGAATACGCCGATTTTTTGTCAAAAGTGAAAGGGCTTTTGTTATACTTTAGAGAAGATGCAGCGGAGGTTTAAAGCATGCCTACGACAGAGAATCCCTTAGCTATTTACTGCAGTGCCTGCGGCGCCCCCGCAGAATTTAATATTGTCCGGCAGAGCTACCATTGCGGCTACTGCGGGCAGGATACCGAGGTCGCCCGTGCCCTTGCGCAGCACCGGGAAAGACGGGATCAAAACAGAGCCCGCGTCTACCGGGAAGCATCGCAAGTCCATGAAACGACGGCGCATTGCCCGAACTGCGGAGCGGATGTTCTGCTGGCACAAAGCGAGGCCTTAGCCCACTGCGATTACTGCGGGGCCAATGTCGTACGCCGAAGCTATGCGGCTTCCGGCGAGGACAGCCTTCCGGAAGTCATCATTCCTTTTTTCATTACCCGGGACGAGGCAGAGGAGAGGGTGCGTTCTTGGCTCAAGAAAAATAAACGCAGCAAAATTGCTCAGGCTTTTATCGGGCGCGAAAACGAGATCAAAGCCTACTATCTTCCGTATGAAATTGTCCGCGGCCCTCTGGACTGCACGGTCCGGCGCACGGATGCCGACCGCGTCTACAGCTGCGGCGGCTATATTGAAGGCGTGGCCGTGAACTGCTCCGAACAGCTCGACAACAAGGTGCTCGATGCCATAGAGCCCTTTGATCCTTCCGGGGCCGTCCCGTTTTCTTTTGCCTACACGGCAGGGCATAAGGCCAAGCTCCCTGACATCAGACGCGGGGCGCTGGATACGAGGGTGCGGCAGGAAGTCGAGGAGGCCTATTTCCCGGCCCTGGCAAAAACGATGCATTCTCGTGAGTTCGATTTTACGGCCGACACCTCTAAAACCTTAAGTGTTCCGGCCCTTTTCCCGGTCTACTTCATTCGAAAAGGCAAAAGCACCCTGGCCCTGAACGGGCAGACGGGGCGGATAGCAGCTTCGGACGGCAGCTTAAAGAAAAGCCGCTCCTGGATGCTTGAACCGATCTTGATCACGCTTTTTGCAGCAATCCTGACCTTTGCCTTGGGCCGCATTCCGGATCTGACGGCGGGGAGTGCCTTTTTCGTCCGGGTGGTGAGCTTGGTGATCCTGGGGCAGCGGCGCGGGCAGAAAAAGTATCAGCCGGTTTTGCAGGGAAAGATGAGCCGGGCGGCGCGGGAGGACGACGGACTTCTGCTGCTGGAAGAAGAAAAGAAAAAAGAGGAGCCGCTCCGAGGCTTGGAAGAACCGGTCTTCTTTGAGCCGGTGAACGGGGAGAAGACAACGGTGCGCATCGGCTTCTATGAGCCGGCCTCAAGTATTCGCTCCTTCTTCCTGGCGCTTATTATTGTTCTGTTTCCTTTCCTGATCAGCTTTATTATTTTGACAATTAAGAGCGTCGTCGTGCAGGGGACGGCGCCGGTTTTGAATGCCTTCTGGGGCGGCGGCCTGCCCTGGCTTCTGATCGCGATTCCGAGCGCTTTTGCCTACTTTTTAAATTTCGGGCGCAAGGCGGTTTATAACTATCCGATTTTTTATAAGGCGGAGGAAGAGCAGAGAGGACGGCGTCTGCGGTCGGACCGGGACAGCGAGAAGACGGTCTGGGATGAGATTTTTGAGGTTTTGACGCTTCCGCGCTTTGTTCTGATTTATGCGGCCTGTGCGCTCGTGACGGTGCTGGTGATTGTTTTGGGCTGAGCTTTTTGCGGAAACTGCCTTTGACTTTTGAGCGTTTGGGCGCTTTCTTGAATCGATAAGCTTCTGTAGTATAATTACTTCATCTGCGGACATGGCGGAATTGGCAGACGCGCCGGATTTAGGTTCCGGTGGGAGACCGTGCAGGTTCGAGTCCTGTTGTCCGCACCATTCTTTTTTGTCGCGTTCTTATTTTCCGGGGTATTTTCTTGAGGCGGTGTTTGAGGCGTTCGGGTTCTGTCTTTTTTTGTGTGTTTTACGGGGTGTCCGAAATTTTGTACAGACTATTGCTAGTATTAATATAAGTGCCCGGAATCTGAGCGATCGATTTTTAAAACAGATTATCGTCTATGTACAAGGGTATATCGGATCAAAAAAGGATCGGTCTAAAACGTTCTCAGAGATGACGGGAAAAGAGACCGGAAATTTTAAAAAACAAGTTCTTCAAATTTTTATTTAGCAGGCGATATGATTTTCAGCTATTGAATCATTAAAAGTGAAGGTGTCAGGGTTCGTGCGGCATGCGACAGCGAGTGCAGAGCAGAACGTGTGAAAAGCCCCGGAAGTGACAGAAGAGATGTATAAGCTCTTAATCAGCAAAAGGCAGCAAAGAAAGGATTGAAGGCATGTTTTATACGGATTCGGGACGAGAGATTTCCTATTACGGAGCGGAGCTGGGTGAGAAGATCCGGAGACAGCATCCGGATGCGTCCAAAGCCATACAGACGCTGAATGACTTATTTGCTCTTCTCTTAAAGGCGTGGAGAAGGGAGACGGCGTATCCGTCGAGTCAGAAAGATCCGCTTTTTAATTTGGCGAATGATCCGACATACGGGCAATGTGCGATTACGGCGACGTTGGTGCATGATCTTTTCGGCGGCAGCATTCACAAAATTCGTGTTGAGGGCGGAGGCACGCATTATTTCAATAAAATTGACGGACAGTATATTGACCTGACGAGTGACCAGTTCAGCCTCTACGATATTCCCTTGGACTATGAGCCGAATATGGTGATTGATCGCCGCTACTGCAATAAGAATAAAAACACGCATAAGCGCTACCTTCTGCTGGCAAAAAATATCAGCGAATTGATTGCCGGGGAAGAAGATGATGATGGGGCCGACGAGGCTGATGATGAATCGCTAAACGGGGCGGAAGAGGCGTAGGTCCGGTCGGTATACCCGTAATTTAGAAGTAATATATTAGGAAAACATCATTTATTATGTGCAAATGTTAGTTTATTTGTTTTGTTTCATTCTATAATTTGTGTTAATTTGCCTGTTACTAGTATTACTTGTATAATTAATTGACTTTTCAATTAATTTTATGAAATGTGGATTTTGAAAATACATATATAGGTGTGTGTATATGGGATCTAAAGTTCTATGGGATGAGTTTGAGAGTTCTTTTTTATTAGAGAATCTTGTAAAGGTTGAAGAAGGTAAACTTAGTGAAAATGAAGCGATAGAGCGTGTATCACAAACACTTAGACAACGGGCCATTAATCAAGGATTAGAAATTGATTCTAAATTTAGGAATACAAACGGCATTAGATTACAAATGGAGTCAATGAAATCCTGCTATTTTAATGAACCAAATTCATTCCATGTTTCTAAACTTTTTAAGAGAACAGTTCAATTGTATAAAAATGATAGAGAACAGTTTTATAAGATTCTTAAGAACGATGATTTCTATCAGAACAAAAATACAATTGATGGCTTTTTCAATTGGGTAAAAAATAAATTTCCGAGCAAAAAAGCAAAAAAAATAAAAGGTTCTTTAATGGCACTGAATCTGCTTCTAATGAAGAAGATGAAAGTGCCTTTAAGTGCTTTGGAAATAACAACATTAGACCAAGTTCTCGAGTTAAAAAGAATAATATCTTCGCCAAATGGTTTATATATACCTTCCAAAAAACAACGTCGTCAGTATCTTCAAATCATTTACCTGATGGAAGAATATTATAAACAATTAGAACATAGTGATTATACAAATGAAGATTTCGGGATAGCTGAAAATAATCCTTCGCAATCAGTCTCAACTGATACAGACCGGATTAATGACTTAAATGAACCTGATACAGATCAAATTCAAAAAAATATTGAATATATATTAAATAAATATTTTGCGGCCGGCTTTTTTCTTAATGACAAAATAGAGCTTGAAAGATTTAAAGCATATAGTAAAGAAGAGAATCTGGATATT
The DNA here is from genome assembly GCA_938014865.1 of uncultured Fastidiosipila sp. Taxonomy (GTDB): domain Bacteria; phylum Bacillota; class Clostridia; order Saccharofermentanales; family Fastidiosipilaceae; genus JAAYZH01. The sequence goes on along the minus strand of CALLQJ010000263.1, from coordinate 134 downwards.
ATAGAAGATAATCAACTTTTGAATGAATATATCAAAGATAGCGGTATTGAATTTAATGATGCTATTTTCTATATGCCTGATAAAGTATATTCAGATCTAAATACCTCTGTCGATGAAATTTTAAAAAATAACAA
>CALLQJ010000262.1 GCA_938014865.1 uncultured Fastidiosipila sp. | reverse complement strand
GAGCGCGGGCGCATCCGCATCTCCGTGCGCGATACCGGCATCGGCATCGCGGATGAACACATTCCCCGCCTTTTTGAGCGTTTTTACCGGGTGTCCAAGTCGCGTTCCCGGGAGCTGGGCGGCACCGGTCTGGGGCTGGCCATCGTGAAACATATTGCCGGGCTTTACGGCGGGTCGGTGCAGGTCGTCAGCGAAGAAGGCAAGGGCAGTGTCTTTACGGTGATTTTGCCGGACCGGAAAGAGAACGGGTCAAAAGGAGCCTGAGGGGCGAGAGGGCTTTTCTCAGACAGGGCGTAATAAAAGGCACGGACGTGATCTGCGTCACGTGTTCAGACATAATCAATAAAGTTTTCGCAATTTCGTAAGCAATCTGACATATGACAGGCTTTTGCGGCGTTAGAATAGGGTCAAGAGCGGATTCCGTAACATAGATCCGTTCTGTATTCCGGCGTAAGGCTATAATGTCTGTTGCTGTTATTTTTATAAGAAGAGATTGAGAAAGGGGGCTTTACGATGAGTAAACCCGTTTTAAAGATAGAAGGTCTGAAGTGCCGTGTCGAAGATAAAGAAATCTTGCGCGGTGTTGATTTAACCCTCAAGGGCGGCGAGACCCATGTCATCATGGGGCCGAACGGGACAGGGAAATCCACCCTGGCCTCTTGCCTGATGGGCAATCCGAAATATGAAATTACCGAAGGTTCCGTCAGCCTGAACGGAGAAGACGTTCTGGAGATGGAGGTCGACGAGAGAGCGCGCAAAGGGCTTTTTCTGGCCATGCAGTATCCGGCGGAGGTGCCGGGCGTGACGAATTCGGACTTCCTGCGGGCGGCGGTGAATGCGAGACGAGAGAAACCGCTGGGGCTTTTGCCCTTTCGCCGGAGAATGGCGGAAGCGACGGAGAGCCTGGAAATGTCCAAGGATATGCCGGAGCGCTATCTGAATGAGGGCTTCTCGGGCGGGGAGAAAAAGCGCAACGAAATTCTTCAGATGCTCATGCTGAAGCCGTCGATTGCGATTCTGGACGAGATCGATTCCGGCCTGGATATCGATGCCCTCAGAATTGTCGGTCAGAATATCACCAAGATGAGCAAAGAACGCGGCGAGGAGATGACGGTCCTGATGATCACCCACTACCAGCGTCTTCTGGATTATGTGCAGCCGGATTTTGTCCACGTGCTGATGGACGGACGCATTGTCCGGACGGGCGGCCCGGGTCTGGCTTACCGGCTCGAACGCGAAGGCTACGACTGGCTGCGTGAAGAACTCGGGATCAAACCCGAAGCGGGCGATATTGATCATGATGACGATCCGGAGACGCCGGATGACTTAGCCGGCCTCTTTTAAGCGGGGAGGCGTTTATGTTGAATAAAACACAATATACAGAACAGTTCGGCCTGAAAGACCGGGCGATTCTCGTGCCGGGGCCGGGACAAAAGGCGCCCTGGCGGATTCCGGCCGGCGGACATGTGCCGACGGAGTGGCGCATCCGCCTTGAGGACTGCCGGGAAGAACAAAGAAAGCTCTGGGACGAGGTTTTGCATCAGCCCGAAACCAAGAGAATACAGCGGGTTTTTGCCCGTGATCTGGAATGCCCGCAGAAAGTCTGGCATCTGGACTGCCGTGCGGACAGTGAGGCGGAGGACGGTCTCCTGCCGGTTTTGCTGCCGCGGACGGAAAAGGGCAAAAGCATGGCTTTTCATATTAAGCTTCCTGCAGGGAAAAAAGCCCGGCTCATCTTTATGGAGCGGGCCGGAGGGAAGCGGCCGGAGGCGGCAGAACTTCCGGAAGAACAGGCGATGCAGCATGAGGGGCTGCCGAACGTGACCATCCGTTCGGAATTAGGGCCCTATGCCGAGCTTGAAATAATTTATGTGCACCCGCTTTACGGCGAGGAAGACGGAGATGCCTATCTTCGGCCCGGGCAGAAAAAACACTGCCTTTACCTCGCGGAAGCGGCGGAGGGCGCGTCCTACAAATGGACCTCGGTCAATTTCGGCGACAGCCTGATTGAACGCGGAGCGGTGCACCTCAACGGCGAGGGGGCAAGCGCGGATGTCGGCGGGGCGGCCTATATTCAGTCGGAAAGCGAGCAGCTTTACCAGAGCCATATTCACTGCCACAAGCCGCACGAGATCTGCCGTGTCCACAATCACGGCGGGGTGGAAAATCACGGCAAGGGCACCTTTATCAGCGTTTCGAATATTGATAAGGGCGCACACGGCACTGCCGCCAGAGAAGACAATCGCTTCATGACCTTAGGCAAAGAGGCGAAGGCGTACGCGGATCCGACCCTTTTGATTGATGAATACGATGTCAAAGCGAGTCATGCGGCGACGGTCGGCCAGGTCGATGAAGAGGCTTTGTTTTATTTGAAAAGCCGCGGCTTAAATGATTCGCAGGCGGCCCGTCTGATGACGGCCGGTTTCCTGACGCCGCTTTTTGACCGCATCAGCATCCCGGCTCTGAAGGAACGGCTTTTGCAGCAGTTTTACGAAAAACTGCAAATGGATGAGATTATAGGAAAGGCGGAAGATCATGTGTGAAGAAAAACTTTTGACGGCGGACGGCCGCAGCGTGGCGGACATCCGCAAAGATTTTCCCATGACCGAGGCCGAAGAAAACGGTCATCCGCTGATTTATTTTAATAACGGAGCGACTTCTCTTAAACCGGAGTGCGTCTTAAAGGTCATGGATGATTATTACCGCCATTACGGGGTCAATGTGGCCCGCGGCGTGGATGCGATCGGTTATAAAGCGACCCATGCCTTTGAAGAGGTCCGGGAACAGACGGCGCGTTTTATCGGGGCGAAGAAAGCAAGTGAAATCGTCTACGTGCGCAATACCACCGAAGCCTTGAATCTGGTGGCCTACAGCTACGGCAATCAGGTGCTTAAAGAAGGCGACGAAATTGTGGTTTCGGCCGCCGAGCATCACGCCAACTACGTGCCCTGGCAGGAACTGGCCAAACGCAAGAAGGCCAGGCTCGTGGTCGCGGAACCGGATGAAAACGGCGTGGTGACGCCCGAAATTTTAGAAAATTATCTGAGCGATAAAACCAAAATCGTGGCGCTTTTTCACATCAGCAATGTCCTGGGCGCCTCCAACGATCTGAAAGCCTTGGCCGAACGCACCCATGAAGCCGGCGCCGTTTTTGTGGCCGACGGTGCGCAGGGGATCGTGCACGAAAGGCCGGACGTGACGGACTGGGATCTTGACTTCTATGCCTTTTCCGCCCACAAGCTCTTAGGGCCGACCGGCATCGGCGTGCTCTGGGGCAAAAAGGAGCTTCTGGATCAGATGCCGCCCTGGCAGTTCGGCGGGGAGATGATCGATCAGGTCGATATCTATGACACGACCTATGCCGAAGTCCCGCAGCGTTTTGAGGCGGGCACCATGCCGATTGCCGAAGTGCTGGGCATGGGCGCGGCTTTGGATTACGTGGACAGCGTCGGCTACGATTTCATCCGCCGGCAGAACGAAATTTTAGGCAAACGAATGGTCGAAGGCCTGCAGGCGATCGGCAATAACACCGTTTACAATCCGAATAACTATGCCAACGGGGTCATTGCCTACAATATTGACGGCGTGCACCCGCACGATGCGGCCGGCGTCTATGACCGCGAAGGGATTTCCCTCCGGGCGGGCCACCACTGCAATCAGCCGACCATGCGCTTTTTGGATGTGCAGTCGACTTTGCGGGCGAGCGTGTCCTTTTACAATACGACAGAAGAAGTTGAAAAATTCTTAGAAGTCAGCAAAAAGGCGGGTGATTTCCTCGATGTCTTATTCTGATCAAAGTCATTTATTCCGGCAGATCGTCATGGACCATTACCGCAATCCGCGCAATAAAGGCTTAGCGAAGGATCCGCGCGGCTACATGACCGTGCGTCTGAAAAATCCTTCCTGCGGCGATGATCTGACCGTACAGATTAAAACAGAGGGTGAAAAAATTCTTGAGATCCGCCAGCAGGGCGAGGGCTGCTCGATCTGCTGTGCGTCGGCATCCATGATGTCCGAACTTCTGGAAGCGGAAACGATTTCCGAGGCCGAAGAGATCATCCGGCAGTTCAAGCTGATGGTGCAGGCCGAAGATTACGATGCCGAGAAGATCGGCGATGCCGTCAGTCTGCAGGGCGTTTCCCGGCTGCCGCAGCGCGTAAAATGTGCGACGCTGGGCTGGCAGGCGGCGGAACGAGGCCTGAAGCAGATTCAGAAAAACAGAAGCGAAGGCCGCGCCGACCATCACGAAGGCGCGATCGAAGCGGATGTAGACAAGGAGGACGAGCATGAGATCTGACAGAGAACGTGTACAGGCGGAAGATATTGTCCGAAGCCATTACGAACATGATATCTATGACGGTGATATTTCCGAGGCGCGTCTGAGCAAGGGTCTGGACCGGGACAAGGTCCGGCAGATTTCCCGCTTTAAGGGAGAGCCGGACTGGATGACCGAGCAGCGCCTGAAAGCGTACGATATTTATCTGAAAGCGGAGATGCCGCATTTCGGTCCGGATCTTTCCGGCTTAAATCTTGATGAGCTGACCTTTTACAATAAAGCTACAAAGGGGACGGAGACCTCCTGGGATCAGGTCCCGGACAAGATCAAAAACACCTTTGAAGCGCTCGGGATTCCGCAGGCGGAACGCGAGTATTTAGCCGGGGTATCGACCCAGTATGAATCCGAGGTCGTTTACCACAAGGCGCAGACCGAGCTCGAAGAAAAGGGTGTTATTTTTACGGATACCGATACCGGCCTCCGGGAACATCCGGAGATCTTCCGGAAGTATTTCGGGACCCTGGTGCCGGCGGGCGACAATAAGTTTTCGGCCCTGAACTCGGCGGTCTGGTCGGGCGGTTCTTTTATTTATGTGCCGAAGGGCGTGAAATTAGATCAGCCCGTGCAGTCTTATTTCCGCATTAATTCCGAGCAGATGGGCCAGTTCGAAAGAACCCTGATCATTGTCGATGACGATGCGGATCTGCATTATATTGAAGGCTGCACCGCGCCGACGCATTTAGCCAGTTCACTGCATGCGGCGGTGGTGGAGATTTTTGTCGGCAAGAATGCCAAGTGCCGTTATACGACCATTCAGAACTGGTCGAATAATGTGTATAACCTGGTGACCAAGCGTTCTTCCTGTGAAGAAGGCGGCATCATGGAGTGGGTGGACGGCAATATCGGATCCGGCGTGACCATGCTTTATCCGGCCTGCTACCTGCGCGGCAAGGGCGCTTACGGCTCCATGATCTCGGTTTCCATGGCGGATGAGGGCCAGGTGCAGGACATCGGGGCCCGGATGATTCATCAGGCGCCCGAGACCAGTTCCACGATCATTTCCAAGTCCATTTCCCGCAACGGCGGCAATGCGATTTACCGCGGGACGGTCGAGCACAACCCCAAGGCCAAGGGCGCGAAGTCTTTTGTGGAATGCGATACCTTGGTGCTGGACCCGAAGTCGGAATCAGATACCATCCCGACCTACCGTATTCTGGAAGGGGCTTCGACCGTGGAGCATGAAGGGACGGTCTCAAAGGTCAGTGAGGAGCAGCTCTTCTACCTGATGAGCCGGGGGCTGACGATGCAGGAAGCCACCGAGATGATTATCTTGGGCTTCATTGAACCGTTCACCCGCGAGCTGCCGATGGAATATGCGGTTGAGCTGAATCAGCTCTTGAGGCTGGATGTTTCGGACAGTGTGGGCTGAGCTGCGTTAAGACCTGTGTCCAAACGAAAAAATACATAAAAACTAAAATCGCTCCCTTGCGGGGGCGGTTTTTTTTGGCTTCCGGATCTTGCTTTTGACAAGCGGACGAGCCTTTTCCCCGCCCTATAAAAAACCGCCTTCCCGGCCAAGGGAAAGCGGTTTTGCGGGGGTAAAAACCTTAACGCAGCGGCTTAAAATTTCTGCCCCTTCATTCTTTGCCGCCGGATAAGCAGGATGACGGCGAGCGCCAATAAAGCGAGCCCGGTCATGATGCCGGCAGCGGATGCACCGGTTTTGCTGAGATCCTGATCCTTCTCCGAGCTTGGCGAAGAGGGGCTTTTGTCGGCTTTTGTTTCCTTTTCAGAAACACTTTCTGAGACCGTGCTTTTCTCGCTTGCGGCCGTCGTTTCCTCCGGCGTCGTAAGACTGCTCTCTGTTTCGCTTGTTTTAGGACTTGTCTCACTTGTTTCCGGGGGCGTTTCACTTGCTTCCGGCGTCGTCTCGCTTGTTTCGGGCGCCGTCGTTTCACTTTCGCCCGGCGTCGCTTCTTCCGTGCTTGTCTCGGTGGTTTCAGCCGGCGTGACGGCTTCTCCGAAGTCCAGAATCATGACGGTGCCGGAGACTTCGTTGGCGACCAAGACCATCGCTTTGCCGTGCGGGCTGAGCGAGGCTTCGACCGTGTCGACGCCTTCCGCACCGAGGTGACCGGCTGAGAGCCCGTCAACGGACGGATCCCTTTGGTTCACATAATCAACGAAGAAGCTTTCCGCAGGAGTCGTGACGTCGTACATCATGACGCCGCCGATTCGTTCTAAAGTAATGAAGGCATAGACCCGGCCGTCATGTTTTAAGACGCTGACATCTTCCGGCTCCGGTCCCTTCTTATTGCTCCGTCCTTCGAGTTTATTATTTTTGTGATTCGCATTGAAAATCGACGGCAGGCTGCGGGCCGTGACGCTTTCAAAGTCCGAACCGCTGTCGTAGACAAGGGACATGCCGGCGGCGGGATCCAGGATAGAGAAGGAGCGGGCGCCTAAAAGGTAGGTCTTTTCGGGATCTAAAGCCGACGCCGAATCGGGCCGGAGGCATTCCACTTTTTTGGCCGAGCCGTTGATGGTTTTCTTTTCTGTGTTTTCGTAATCGCCCCATTCTCTGGCATCGCCTTCATTTGCCGTAAGGACGTAAGTTTTTCCGTCGATGGAAACCGCGGCAATGCCGTCGGGCATGGGGACACCGTAGACGTCTTCGGGCACGATATTGATGATGCCGTCTTTATTGAGGTCCAGGGCATTTTCCGGGAGGCTGTGGTCTTTAAAAGGAATGCCGTGTACGGCGCTGAAACTTGCCGAGGGAAGGTCCAGAACGGCAATCGCGTTGTTTTCCTGCAAAGAGACATAGGCCGTTTGGCTGTCTTCCGCAAAAGCAATGTATTCCGGTTCAAAATCCAAAGAAGGCAGACTGTCCTCTTTCAGCAGGACATAAGGATCGAAGCTTTGCCCGTCAAAGGGAGCAAAGCCCGCCTTCGTCACGGCTGACGCGGGAAGATCCTCTATCCTTCCGCCGGCCTGCACCGTGCTGAGGTCGACCACGGTGACCGTGCCTTCGGGATCGACATCGCCGTAACCGTTTCTGGGTTCCCCCTCATCCGCCGTCAGCACATAGCGTCCGTCGGGGCTGAAGCCGATCATATCCGGCTGAACGCCGCAGGCGACATGCGATAAATAATTGCCGTCATAGTCGGTAAAGACGATGCTGCCCGCCTCCCGGAAGTCCGCATCCTGCACGGCTAAGGCGACCAGATCGAGCTCGGTGTTGACATCCACCGAGGTAATATCGCCGGCCGAAAAGCCGTGTGCAGAGCCCATGGCCGCCATATCGATGCGTGTTTCGAGCGTCGTTTGGCCCGAAGCAATCTCCGACAGATCCACGATGTCAACACACTGAATGCTGCCGCTTACCACATACATCTTCTGATTATCCGAATTGTATTTTACAATTTCCGCGACACCGCCGTCGGCATCGGCGGTACCGACCGAGTAGGCGCCTCGGTAGGTCAGAACAGAACCGGGCAGACGCGAGGGGCTGTCGGGAATATGGCCCTCAGCTTCGCTTTCTTCCTCTGTACTTTCCGTCGTTTCACTTGCTGCTGTCGTTTCGCTTGTTTCTGCGCTTTCTGTCGTTTCACTTGCTGCTGTCGTTTCGCTCGTTTCTGCGCTTTCCGTCGTTTCACTTGCTGTCGTTTCCGTTGTTACTGTCGTTGTGGTTTCACTTTCGGCAGCGGTTTCTGTACTCGTGCTTTCCGGACTTGTTTCCGTTCCGGCATCGCTTGTTTCCGAGCTTTCGGAACTTGTACCTTCGCTCGTCTCGAGGGGGCCGTCCGCCAGGCTGCGGGGCAGAAAGAGCGGATCGCTTTCTTCCCGGAAATCGACGAGACGGAAATCCGCGGCATTATTGTCGCTGTCATTGCCGCGGGCCAGACGCACATAGCCCTTCTGCTTGGAAGAACCGTTCGCATCCCCGCCCGGGAAGGCCGTCTCACAGCCGTCAATGCTGTCGTTTTCCCCGTCGTCGTTGCCGGCATGGCCGAACATATCGATATAGCCCGGGATCTTCGTGCCGTTGCCGTCGATGTCAAAAGGATTAACTAAGGAGGCGGGCACTTTTTCCGTTTTATAGGTTAAGAGATACTTGCCGCCCTTCGTGACCAAGGCCGGCGGATCCTCCCAGACCTGGTCAAAGTCCTGAAGCTGCAAGGCGGCGGAGGGGCCGGCGGCCGTTTCTCCGGCATTGATCAGATAGGAACAAAAGCCCGGCAGCTCTGTGTTTTCGTCGAGTGCGAGACGGGCCCAGTATTCGCCTTCCCGCTTGTCTTTAAATTGGCTCGGAAAGCCCTGATAATACAGACTGTAGTCTTTGAGGCTGACCGGCTCTTCATTGGGATTATAGATTTCAATAAAACTGTGCGAGACCGAACCCTTTTTGGCGGTCTTGCCTTTTTCGCTCACCGCACCGCCGTAGACTGCGGCGATTTCAAGCTTGGCCGGCCGTTCCTCGGCCTGCAGGCTTCTTTTCTGCAGCGGCAGGAGGCTCAAGGCCGTGATGAGGCCGAGCCCCGAGCAGATTATCTTCTTTACATGATTCATAAATGATCCTCCAAACGTGAACATAAACGAATTATTAAACAGCCCTTTCAGTTTGGGCGGGGGATGTTAAAAGGGCTTTAGAAAAAGATTGGCAGAGGATTAATTTGAGGCGGCAGGAGGGCTTTTGTTCCTGTGGAACTCGGGCTTGGCTTCGGTTAAGATAGAAATTATAAAGAGTTTTACCGGGCGCTTGAAGGAAAGACTATGGACGACAGAGAGGCACTTTATATCCGTTTTGTCCTGAGTACCAAGTCAGGGAAAGGCATGGAAAAGAATCTCCCGCAGAAGATTCGGGAGATTTTTGCGCGGGCGGAAGCGGAAAAAGGCATCCGGCACAAGGGCGTGGACATCCGGATGACCGAGTATGCCGGGCACGGCGCGGAACTCGCCCGCGACTGGGCGGCCCGTTACGGCGCTGAGGGGGTCGTGTACATCGGCGGCGGGGACGGCAGCGTGAATGAAGCGGCGAATGCCCTGGCCGGAAGCGGCTGTGCCATGGGGGTGCTGCCTTTGGGGACCGAGATCGGAAGAGCACA
>CALLQJ010000261.1 GCA_938014865.1 uncultured Fastidiosipila sp. | reverse complement strand
GGTTTTTGCGGTGTTTCTGCGTATTGTTTTTCTTGTTTTGTTCCGGTTTGGAATTCTTGCTTTTCGGATTGTTTTTTCGATTCGCATCCATGCGTCTTGCTTTGACGCTGCGGGTCTTATTCTGACGAGGCGAAGCGGAGTGTCCGCTTCGCTTCTGCCCGCCCTTGTTTCGTGAGGAATTATTATTCTTGTTGTTCTTCTTTGGCATAGTTCACCTTTCGTCTGTAATAAATTAAAAAACGGCGTTTTCCCTTAAAAATATGCAAACACCATGAATTGCCTTGCCTTTCAGAAGCAAAAGCAATCGTTTAAAGCAAAAATGCTGCCGGAAAGCATTTTTGCGGATATTCGAAGTCTTACTGTCTCTTATTGTACACGCTTTACGGCCTTTAAGTCTTGAATTTGCGATTTATCGCTTATATTCCTATAAAAGAAGAGAGATCACGGCGGAGCTTTGTGTAGTATTTAATAGAATTTTAAGAGAATTTTAAGAAAAAGCGCTCTTCCGGCGGATCAAGGCGCAGCCCGGGCGGCCGGATTTTCCGAATGGCTTTATTCTGCAGACTCTACGTGTTAACATAATAACGTTGTTTGTTTACAGGAGGTCCCGGCTGCTTTCCGAAGGATTCAGCGGCCCGGACGGCTTGATATTCAAATGAATATATGCTAATATTCCCTAGCATTTTAACCATTGCAATGACGACAGGAGGTGAAAGGAATGCCTAATATTAAATCTTCGATTAAGCGTGTGAGTGTTCAGGCCAAGAAGACGGAAGCAAACAAGGCGCATAAGAGCAGTTTGCGTACCGCTTTGAAAACAGCCCGTGCCGCCATTGCTGATCAGGACGAGAATGCCGAGGAGATTGTCCGGGATGTGATTGCGCAATTAGACAGAGCAGCAACCCGCGGCACAATTTCCAAGCAGAAGGCTGCACGTCACAAGTCCCAGCTTATGCGTGCTTTGAATGCTGAAGAAGCGGAAGAAGCCTGAGCGGACTTTACGATAGAAATAATAAGCTCCCTTGACGGGGGCTTTTTTTCTGCGCAGATCGCTCTGCGCGGATCCGTCTGAAAAGAAAAAATAAGGGCCCGTTCCGGAAAACAGGCCCTTTGCTTTTGTGCATAAACACGCAGCCGCTTTACTTCGCTTTCACCAGGCGGTGATATTTTTTCTTGCCGCGGCGGAGGATGACTTCGCCGTTGGTAAAGTCCTCAGCGGTAATGGTATAGAAAATATCCGTGATCTGTTCGTCGTTGATTCTCACGCCGCCCTGCTTGATCATCCGGCGCGCCTCGCTTTTGCTCTCGGTCAGGCCGGTATCATTCAGCGCATCCAAGAGGGCATAGCCTT
>CALLQJ010000260.1 GCA_938014865.1 uncultured Fastidiosipila sp. | reverse complement strand
CTCTGCCGCTCCGTCAGCCCTTCGCTCTCGGATAAGTCTTCAGCCCTCGATTCACCCAGGACCTTGTCCAGAACAGGACCGGCCTGCGGATTTTTCTGCACGGCCTGGAGCGTATCCAAAAGCAGATTAAAAACATCCGGAATCAAGGTCTCCATGTAATTCATCTCGTCTTTAACCGCTTCATCCGTAATATCCTGCGAGTACTGATACTGATTAATCGCCGAGAGCGTGCCGATCTTATCGTATTCATCCAGGAGCGCCTCAAGTGCCCGGGCCGTTTCCTCTTCACCGGGCGGGACGGAAAGCTCCGCCTTCGCAATATCCTCCGCTTCCCCGAGTCCCAAAGCCTCTACGAAAAGCCCGATCGCTTCTTCAAAGCGGGCATAGTCGTAATGTTCATAGTGAAGATCGGAAGCGGCAAGATCCGGCGCTTCCCAGTCGGGAAAGACATCTGTCTCCGTCACGGGCCAAAGCCCTTCTTCCTCATATTTAAGGGCGCTCTTTCCGTTTTCGGATCCGGCCCTTTCAGGCTCCAGCCACTTTGCTTCCGGCTCCAGGGCCGTCCGCAGCTCTTCCTGCGCATCCATGTAATTTGAATACGCCTTGATTTTCTGACCGAGCAGAAAGCCGAAAACGATCCCGCTGCCGCCCAGCAAAAAGACGGCCAGCAGAATCGCCGCGGTAATTTGTCTGATTTTAGAAGCGTGTTTCACAAAGCCATCCCCCTGTTTGCGCTCTTAGCTTTTATTTTACGCGATTTCCGCGGAGAATTCAGCCCTTTCACGGCAAGGTTTTCCGCTGCCAGGATGCCTTTTCGGCCAGTTTGGCCAGGCGCTTGTGGCAGGTGAAAAGCAGCACCTGCTCTCTCTCGGCTTCCCCGTCCTCCGCCTCTTCTCCCGGCTGAATCTGCCGCTCCGCCAGAAGCCACAAGGCTTCCTTCGCGCGTTTTTCGTCAAAATGCGTCAGGGCATCGTCCAGAAGCAGAGGCATTTTCCGCCCCGCACTCAGATAATCCGCCAGCGCCAGACGGAAGGCAAAGTAGAGCTGGTCTTCCGTCCCCGTACTGAAACGCTCCGGCGGATAATAATGCCCGCCGCCCCCGCTTTGCAAAAGCAAGTCGAGATTATCATCAATCAGGACGCGTTCGTAGTTCCCCCGGCTCATCTTATGCATATAAAAACCGGCCCGCTCGGCCAGCTTGGGCAGCAGGTTTTCCCGAAGCTCCCGCAAGTTCTCGCGAAGATGCTCTTCGGCCGTTTCCAGGGCCTGATAACGCCGTGTCTTTTCGGCATAGCGTTCTTGCAAAGCGTCGAGCTGATGTTCCGTATCGTTCAGCACCTCCGCCGGCGAAACCGCGGCACCGCCGGGATCATGCAGCAGGCTGTCGAGGCGGGTTTTGCTTTCCACGGCGGCGCGTTCCGCCCGCCGGATGGTTTCCTGAAGATCCGACAGCCGCCCGCGCAGGCGCTCCGTTTCCTCGGGACTGAGCCGTTCGGCCGCCTCCGGGTCCATGCCCTTGTCTTCCAATAAAAGCCGCAGCTTCTCCAGCCGCTTCGTAAGGGCATCCTGTCCGCCCAGGGTTTCGGCCTGCAGCTTGTGCAGCTCGTCCAGGCGTTCAGTTTCCCGGCGCAGGCTGCGCAGATCTTCCCACTGCGAACGGCGGATTTTTAAGAATCGCTCCTTCGGATCCGGCCCTTCCGCCTCCCCGGCCTTGTAGCCGAAGCTTTCAAGCGCCAGCTCAAAGCGCTTTTTTTCATTTAAAAATGCCGCTTTTAAACGCTCCGTTTCTTCCCTGTCCTCTGCGGTCCGGCGGCGGGCCAGCTTCTTTCGCTGCCCGAGCAGGACACTGGCCAAAACGATCAGAACACCGGCCGTGATCAGCAAGAAGCGCGTGACATGCAGTCCTTCGATTAAAAATCCGAAGATGCCCAGCAGCACAGCCAGAATATAAAGAACATAGGCGCTTTTCCGGACCTGATCTTCCGTGACCGATTCCCGGAGCCGGAGATTTTCTTCCGCAAGCTCCGTCCGGTGCTGCTCGGCCTGAAGCGTATCCAGGGTCTCTTCGGCCTTGTCGAGGGCATGCCGCTGCGCCCTTGCCGTTTCCCCGAAAGGCGCCAGCAGCGTTTCCAGCTGCTGCTGCTCGGCCTCCAAAGCTTCTTTCTGCATGCCCGGAGCTTCGGCCATACGCAGTCTCGCCTCATCCCCTTTTAAATCCCGCTCCCTCAGACGCAGGCGAATAATTTCCTTTTCATTCCTAATCACATGCAGAATTTTC
>CALLQJ010000259.1 GCA_938014865.1 uncultured Fastidiosipila sp. | reverse complement strand
CGGGGCGGCGGGGCATACGTTATAATAGGAAAAAGCTTTTTTGCTTGCAGCCTGTCTGCTGCGTTTCTGAAGAAAAGGAGTGAAGGATGGATATCAACTGGTTCCCGGGCCATATGGCCAAGGCCCTGCGTACAATAAAAGAACAGCTTCCGCTCGTCGATCTTGTCCTCGAAATCTGTGATGCGAGGATTCCGCGCTCGAGCCGGAATCCGGAACTTCAGGCCGTTTTAGAAGACAAACCATCTGTAATTGTTTTAAATAAGGCGGATCTGGCGGATCCCCGCATAACGGAAGAATGGCTCCGCTGTGCTGCTTCCGCAGGTCTTTCGGCCGTTCCCTGCAACAGCAAAAAAAAAGAAGGCTTTGAGGCATTGATTGCCGAAAGCCTCAGGAAGGCCGGCGAAAAAACGGCAGCCGGGCGCAAAAACCGCCCCCTGCGTCTGATGGCGGTCGGCATACCGAACAGCGGAAAATCCACCTTGATCAACAGCATGACGGGGCGCAGAGCCGCCCGTACCTCCGATCGTCCCGGCGTAACCCGCGGGCCGCAGCGGATCAAGAGCAGGGACGGCAGCATCGAATGGCTGGATATGCCGGGGGTTTTACTGCCGAAACTGGAAACGGAGGAGCAAAAACTCTCGCTGTCGGCAACCGGAGCAATCAAGGATCAGCTGCTGCCGATTGAAGAAGTCGCTTATTTTCTCTTTAAAGATCTCCTGGAAAGCTATCCGGAGGAAACGGCAGCCCGCTACCGCATTCAGGAATTTTATGAAGATCCTTATGAAAATTATCTTGAAGCGGCCCGAAAGAAAGGCTGTATCCGCTCGGGCGGCAAGGTCGACAGCCGGCGCTTTGCGGAAATGCTTTTGAACGATTTCCGCTCCGGAAAAATCGGGCGCATTTCTCTGGAACGCTGCAGGGAAAAGGAAGGGAGGCTTTAGACCGTGGCTTCTGCCGGAAAGAAAAAACGCGAAAGTGCCGCTGAACGCTATCAGCGCATGCGCCGTATTGAAGATGAACTGCACGAGCAAGGCTATCTTTATGTTGCGGGAATTGATGAAGCGGGAAGAGGGCCCCTGGCCGGTCCCGTCTATGCCGCCGCCGTTATATTAGATCCTGAAGAAGAGATCATCGGGCTTAATGATTCCAAGAAATTAAGTGAAAAGAAACGCGAGGCCCTGGCTGTAACGATCCGCGCGAAAGCCTTGGCCTGGGCCATCTGTGCCCAAGGCCCCGAAAGAATCGATGCCGTGAATATTTTAGAGGCGACCAAAGCGGCCATGACAGAAGCTGTAAAGCATTTAAAGCTGCGTCCGGATTTTCTTTTGACCGACGCCGTCAAGCTTCCCGCCTTTCCCCCGGAGCAGCAAAGGAGCCTCATTCAGGGCGATGCCCGCTGCAATGCCGTAGCGGCCGCTTCCGTGCTCGCGAAGACGGCCCGGGACGAAGAGATGCGGCGCCTGGACGGCGTCTATCCGGGCTATGGCTTTGCCCGGCACAAAGGCTACGGGACCAAGGCACATTATGAAGCATTGGATAAAATGGGGCCTTGTCCGATTCACCGGCAAAGCTTCCTGCGTTCCTGGTATGCCCGAAAGGAAAATGAACGTGGCTGAGTACATCATGCGGCAGGATTTTAAGCGGGCGGAAGAGACGGCTGCCGAGGCGCTGCGGGAGGCGGGGCATATCATTATTGCCCGAAATTACCTGATTCCCGGAATCGGAGAACTGGACATCGTCAGTTTAAAAGACGGCCGAATCTGCGCGTCGGAAGTAAAAGCCCGGCAGTACAGACGGCCGGCCGGGGAAAGAGGGCCGTTCAGCCGTAGCAAGCAGCAGAAAACCATTCGGGCGCTCAGGATCTTTCTGCAGGATCAAAAACAGGAAGCGCGCGATCTGGGGCTTCTGGCGGCGGAAGTCCTCTGGAATAAAGACGGCAGAATTTCCGCCTGCCGCATCCTGCCCTGGGATGAAATCTGATCTTTCCGGGTGCCGGCTAGCTTCCTCCGGTGCTTGATGTGCCGGGCTTTTTGTTGCAAAATAGACATTTGAAAGTCCGATTATAAAAGGAGCATTTTTTTATGAAATCCTATCTCGAACTCAGCCCCGAACAGCGCAGGCAGGAAAAAGAACGGCTGCTCAAAAAACTTGAGGAGGCGGCCGCATTAAATCTTGATTTAAATATGGCCAGAGGCAAACCTTCCCCGGAGCAGCTGGACTATGTGGACCGCTGTTTTGCCGCCGTGGATCATTCGCGTTATATGAGTGAGGACGGCGTAGACTGCCGCAACTACGGTGAACTTTTCGGCTTGAAAAGTCTGCGCCGGATTTTTGCTGATCTGCTTAAAACATCCTTTGAGCGGGTCTGGTGCCTGGGCAGTTCCAGTCTGACGATTATGTATAATCTGATGAGCAGCTGCATGCTTTTTCCCTTGCCCGGTGCAGAGAAAAGCTGGAAGGAAGAGGGCGAAATTTCGTTTTTATGCCCCGTCCCGGGCTATGACCGCCACTTTAATATCTGCCGGGCTCTGGGCATAAAGATGATCCCGGTTCCGCTGCTCGCGGACGGCCCGGATATGGATCAGGTTGAAAAATTATGCGCCGAAGATAAGAGCATCAAAGGCATCTGGCTGGTGCCGATGTATTCCAATCCCGACGGCACGAATTATTCCGGGAAGGTGCTGCGCCGGCTCTTCTCCATGCCGGCCGCTCCGGATTTCCGGATCTTTGCCGATATGGCCTATTGCGCCCATCATCTTGAAGAAAAAGACGGCCGACGCGCCACATTATTTCCGCTTCTGGACATGGCCCGGGAAGCGGGAAAGGAAGATCGGGTATTTGAGTTTGCCTCGACCTCTAAAATCACCTATGCCGGAAGCGGCGTCGCCTGCCTGGCCATGTCGGAGCGCAATCAGGAGTGGCTGATGCCGAGTCTTTCGGCACAGATGATCAGTGCCGACAAAATGAATATGCTGCGGCATGTTCAGGTTTTTCAAAAAGCCGGCGGCATCGACAATATGATGAAAGAACACCGCCGCATCCTGCGCAGCAAGTTCAAGACCGCGCTGGACACGCTCGAAAACGATCTGGCACCTTACGGGGTTGCCGAATGGACCAAACCCTTGGGCGGCTACTTTATTACGGCCAAGGTTTTTCCCGGCACGGCAGCGGCCGTTGTCGCGCAGTGCAAAAAGCTGGGCGTCACCCTGACTCAAGCCGGTTCGACCTTTCCCTACGGGAAGGATCCGAATGATGAGTTCCTGCGTATTGCGCCGAGTTATCCCTCGGATGAAGAACTGGCCGAAGCGCTGCATATTTTCAGCCTGGTCGTCCGTTATGAGGCGCTGGGGGAAACGGCGGCGGGAAACGCAAGACAAGAAAGGGGGGAGAAACTGGAGGGGAGAAAAGGCCGCAGGAGCCCTAGGCCTCCTGCAAAAGCTACACCTCTGCTTTGAGCACGCGTTATGCCGGCGAAGAGATGAAGGCGCTTTTTTCCGATGAGCGAAAATTCCGCACCTGGCGCCGGCTGTGGATTGCGCTGGCGGAAAGCGAGCAGGAATTAGGCCTGCCGATTACGGATGAGCAGATTCAGGAACTGAAGGCTTTCAAGGACGACATCAATTACGAGGATGCCCGCCGCCTGGAAGAAGAACTGCGCCATGATGTGATGGCCCATGTCCATGCCTACGGAATGCAGTGCCCGAAGGCCAAAAGCATTCTGCATCTGGGGGCAACGTCCTGTTATCTGACGGATAATACGGATCTTATTCTGATGCGGGAAGCGTCGGATATTATTCTGAAACGTCTTTTGATTGTCATGGCGGATTTAGCTGATTTTGCAGAGCAATACAAGGCGATGCCGGCCCTGGGCTATACGCATTTTCAGCCCGCCCAGCCCGTGACGGTCGGGAAGAGGGCGGCGTTATGGCTGCAGGATTTATATTGTGACTACCGGGCTTTGGCGGCGGTGCGCGGCGAAATCCGCTTTTTAGGTTCCCGCGGCACGACGGGCACACAGGCCAGTTTTATGGAGCTTTTTAACGGGGACGAAGAAAAATGCCGCCTGCTCGACCGCCGGATTGCCGAGAAGATGGGCTTTGCTGAAATTAATTCTACTTAAGAGGATAGAAAGTAATAATAACCGCTTTTTCTAAGTGCCT
>CALLQJ010000258.1 GCA_938014865.1 uncultured Fastidiosipila sp. | reverse complement strand
TATTGCAGGCCGGCACTTCAAAACGCACGGGACGCTCAACTCCGCTGAGGTCGTCATTAAGTCCGGAACTCGGCAGCACGAAAAGCGGGGCCGAGACCCGCTTGAGATTCAAGGCACGGCGCAGATTATCCGCAAAATTCTCCTTGATAATCTCAATCGCATCCTGAGTCTCATAAAGATTTAATAAGTTGACATAATCACGCGGGATAAATGTTTCTGCCATGGTGCTTGCCTTTCGTCAAAGATCTCAGTGTATTATAGCAGTAAAGCCTGATTCATGATTTATAAAAGGAAGATTAAGTGGATAAGAATTTAAATACTGTCACTTTCCTGTCCGTAGGCGCCGGTCCCGCCTCCCTGATGGCAGCCGTCACGGCCGCCAAAGCCGGGGTCCCGAGCTTGATTCTGGAAAAAGGGCCCGAAGCGGGGCGAAAACTTTGCCTCAGCGGCGGAGGCCGCGGCAATTTCTGCAATACGGGCTGCTGGTCGAATCTTGAGGCCTTAAGCCGTCCCGTCGATAAAAAGCGTCTGCGTACGGCCGAAGAACTTCTCCCGCCCGAAAAGCTGCGGCATCTCTTCGCCGCGGAAGGCCTGCCGTCTGTTGTCGAAGATGAGGGCCGGGTTTTTCCGAAAAGCCAAAACGCGTCCGACATCCGCGATCTCTTATTAAATACCTATTTGAAAGCCGGCGGCCGCATCCTTTACGAGCATCCCGCCAAGCGTGTAGAAAGCGAAGGAAAAGACTTTCGCGTCATCTGCCGTAACAACGCCTGTTTTAAGGCACGTTTCTTGCTGCTGGCACCGGGAGCCGCGTCCTATCCGCAGTGCGGCAGCAGCGGAGACGCATTGGAATTCTTTGACGCCTTAGGCCTGAAGCACCGCCCCTTCCGTCCGGCACTCTCTCCGCTGCGCCTGAAAAATCCTTTTCCGCCGGAACTGGAAGGACTGAGTCTTCAGGATGCTGCATTACGCTATAAAATGAAAAAAGAACGCGGCAAAGGCACGGTTCTTAAAGAAAAGCGCGGCCCTGTCATGTGGCAGCGCCGCGGCCTGAGCGGTCCGCTGATTCTGAATGCCTCGGCGGACCTTTACGATGCACGCATTCAGGATATTGCTTTATCGTTTCTCCCGGAGGAAAACGAAGAAAGTCTTAAGAAATTATTCAATGAACGCCGGCTTCACGACGGCAAAAAGCAGATACGCCGTGAGCTGCGGGACCTGCTGCCGAATCGCTTAGCCGACTACCTCCTTCAGCATTTGCTTTCGGCCCGTAATTTACCCGAAACGCTTAATTTTGCCGCCTTGTCCAAAACGCTGGAAGAAGATTTAATTCATCTCCTGCTTTCCTCTCCGCTTATTCCGGATAGCCCGCCCCCTCTGGCCGGAGCGATGGCCTGCCGCGGCGGTCTCGACCCGGACGAAACAGACTGGCGCAGCATGGGCATCAAAAAGTATCCCGGTCTTTATGCCGCGGGAGAATGCATGGATATTGACTTCATCAGCGGCGGCTACCATCTCTGCTTTGCTTTTCAAAGCGGCTATCTCGCCGCACGGGATATTATCCGCAGGCTTCAATAACCCTTAAGCCAGGAGACGGCCTGCTCAAACCATACGGCCACATGCGGAATAATCTGTTCTTCTTTTTCGGCTGAACTTTCATCCGCCAGGCTCAGCCCGTGCCCGCCTCTTTGATATATATGCATTTCGCAGGGGACGCCGAGTTCCGCCAGGCGGCTGCCGTAACGAAGCGTTTGTGTATAAGGGACCACTTCGTCATCAAAGGTCGTAAATAAAAAGGTCGGCGGCACATTTTCATGCAAAGCATCAATCGGTGCCTCTCCCATGATCCGGATCATCCCCTTGCCCCAGACGATTTCCTCATCACTGTAGCCTTCTCCTGTGTTCATGAAGCTTTCCTCGTCCATGACCTGCTGCATCTCTTCGGTCCGGAAAGCAATCGCTCCGTAGGCCAGAATGCATTTGGCGATTTTATCGCTGAAACGGATGCTGCTCCAGGCCGCCAGATGCCCGCCGGCCGAAAATCCGACGAGATAAATCCTTTCGGTATCAATACCTTTCTCCTCGGCATCTTCATATATTTTATCCAGGCAGAACTCGGCTTCCTTCAAGACATCGTCCGTCACGAGTGCCGTATTCTGCGGCACAACGGTGTAATGCAAAACAGCGGCATGAAAGCCTTCCTGATTCGCTCGTTCGGCGACCGGATTGCTCTCGCGCTTAGAAATATTAAGATAAGCCCCTCCCGGCATCACCAGCAGCAGCGGGCGTTTTTTTCCGGCTGCTTTTTCTTCGTCAGAAAGGTCTTTCAGGAAATACTCCATAAAAGCATGCTCATCAATTCTTACAATTTCCCGCATAATAATTCTCCTTTTTGTATGAATATGTCAAAAATTGATTGAAGTGCAAGGATTTACCCTTTGCTCATTGTAACCTGCAAGCTTATTCGGTATCATCAACTATATTATGAATAAGGAGTGAACAAATGGAAACGTTTTTCAAACTCAAAGAACACGGTACCACAGTCAGCACTGAAATTGTTGCAGGCCTTACGACCTTCTTTGCCATGTCCTACATTCTCTTCGTCAATCCCGATATGCTGGCGATGACGGGCATGAACAAAGGCGGCGTATATCTCGCAACAATTTTTGCGTCGGCGATCGGTACATTGGTCATGGCATTATTTGCCAACGTTCCGTACGCTGTTGCCCCGGGCATGGGTCTTAACGCATTCTTCACATTTACGGTCTGCTTCCTCTACGGATTTACCTGGCAGCAGGCACTGGCAATGGTGTTCATTTGCGGCGTAATTAATATTTTAATTACCGTTACAAATGTACGTAAAATGATCATTGCGGCAATCCCCGAGGTGCTGCAGCATGCTATCGGCGGCGGCATCGGCGTCTTTATTGCCTTCATCGGTCTGATCAATGCGGGCATCGTCGTCAACGCCGGTGAAGTCAATGCAGAAGCCGGTACCTCTGCTCTTCTCCCCGCCTTGACCGATTTCAAGAGCCCCGCGGTTCTGCTGGCGCTCTTCGGTCTGGTACTCACCATTATCCTTTTGGTCTTGAAGGTAAAAGGCGCCATTCTCATCGGCATCATCGTGAGCACGCTTGTCGGCATCCCCGCAGGTGTCACGCAGCTCAGCTTTGAACAGTCCATCAGCATCGGCGAAGCGTTCTCCGGACTCGGTGAAACCTTCGGTGCCGCTTTCGGACCGGAAGGCATCCAGTCTCTCTTTACCCAGGGCGCGGAAAAGACGATCCTGGCCATTGTGACTATTTTTGCCTTCAGCCTGTCGGATACCTTCGACACGATCGGGACCTTTATCGGCACCGGCCGTACGTCGGGCATCTTTACGGCAGAAGAAGAAAAACGCATGATGGAGACCGCGGGCTTCAGCACCCGTCTGGACAAGGCGCTCTTCGCCGACTCCATCGCTACGTCCATCGGCGCCTTGCTCGGCACCTCAAACACCACGACCTACGTGGAATCCACGGCAGGCATCGGTGCGGGCGGCCGTACGGGACTCACTTCCGTGGTGACTTCCGCTATGTTCCTCATCTGCATCTTCTTTGCGCCTCTGGCGAGCATCGTCCCGAGTGCCGCAACGGCTCCGGCTCTGATTATTGTCGGTATCATGATGCTTTCGAACTTTGCAAATATTGCCTGGAACGACTTCGAAGAGGCTGTACCTGCCTTCTTCGCCGGTATTTTCATGGCGCTTTGCTATTCGATTTCCTACGGTATCGCTTTCGGTTTCCTGGCCTATATCCTGGTCAAGGCAATCCGCCGCAAGTTTGAAGATATCCATCCGATTCTGCTGATATCAGCGATATTATTTGTGGTGAACTTCATTATCCTTGCATTTACCTGAAACACGGTATAATAAGGGGCATGGATACACATGCATTTAATGAATTATTTTACCGTGACCCTTATAAACGCGAAGCCGAGCAAAAAGTAACGCATTGTATTTACAATGCCGAAGATAAGCTTTATCACATCGCCTGTGCGTCCACCATCTTCTACCCTGAAGGCGGCGGACAAGCAGGCGATCGTGGTTTTCTGGGGGATGCTGAGGTTAAGGATACCCGTTACGAAGCGCGTGAGGAGGGCCGCCTCATCATGCATCTTTGTACTCAGCCCCTGGAAATCGGGACCGTCGTAAAGGCCCGGATTGACTGGCCACGGCGCTTTTCTTTTATGCAGAACCACAGCGGGGAACATATTCTCTCGGGGCTCTGTCATAAACACTACGGCTATAACAATGTAGGCTTTCATCTGGGCGAAGACGAGATGACCTTGGATTTTGACGGTGAACTGAGTCAGGCGCAGCTTGATGCCTTGCTCCGGGAAGCCAATGAAGTGGTCTGGTCCGATGTCGAGCTGATAGATCGGAAGAGCGTCGTGTAGGGAAAGAGTGTAGATCTCGGTGGTCGC
>CALLQJ010000257.1 GCA_938014865.1 uncultured Fastidiosipila sp. | reverse complement strand
GTTGTGGTCGGGATGATGTTCACAGCAGCTGCACGGCCGTTTCTCCAGTTCTTCTTGGAGTAGCCGTCCACCGTGTTCTGAGTAGCGGTGTACGCGTGGATCGTCGTCATCAGGCCGGTCTCAATGCCGATGCCTTCTTTGAGCAGGACATGCACGACGGGAGCCAGGCAGTTCGTGGTGCAGGAAGCATTCGACACAACGTCATGCTCTGCAGGATCGTATTCATCTTCGTTAACACCCAGCACGACCGTCTTTACGCCGCCCTTGCCGGGAGCCGAAAGGATAACCTTCTTAGCGCCTGCCTCGAGGTGGCCCTTCGCTTTATCGATATGGTTAAAACGACCCGTGCACTCGAGCACATATTCAACACCGAGTTCCTTCCAGGGAAGCTCTGCGGGCGTCTGTGCTGCGGGAACGCACTTGATTTCGTCGCCGTCTACAACGAGGACGTCATTTTGTTCTGCGTCGGGGCTGCTCTTCTTCGTCGTTACTTCTCCGTCAAAACGGCCCTGAGCGCTGTCATACTTGATTTGATGGGCAAAATAGTCCGCATCCGTAGAAATATCAGTCACTGCTACAAGATCAATGTCCTTGCCGAGCAGACCCTGATCATGCATCGCTCTGAAAACGAGACGACCGATACGGCCAAAACCATTAATACCAACTTTAATTGCCATGTTTTCCTCCTAAAATTAACTTATCGAAGCCGTGTTGACTTCGTCGATACAACCTATACAGATGTGTACCATTCCTATAATAAATTAAAAAGGCGTCTGTTTCAATAAATAAATATCACTTTATAGTTAACAAACAACGGATAACTTTGTATAAATTGTCAGTTTTTCCGCGTTTTCCGGCCGGATGAGAACAGTTCTTGCCGAAATGGTAAAAGAAAAGCCCGGGAGCCTGCCCCCGAGGTAACAATTTTATAAATATTCTTTTATCAATTCATGTTTTTCCCGCTTTTCCGAATCCGGCTTATTCTTCTGTTTTCTGCCGTTTTCGGCCCGCTTCCTTGCGGATGCGGCGCGCTTCTTCCGTTTCTTTTTCCAGCTCGGCTTCGAAGGCATCAAGATCAAAAAGCGGCTTGACGCGGCGCACTTTATGCGCGGCGGCTGCCTTGGTTTTGTCCCTTTCGCCGGATGCCGAAGGCGCTGTCTGTTCCGGCGGCCTTTCCTCTGTCCGTTTCCCGGGCGGCTCTTTTTCTGTCTTATCCCGTCCCGAGGCATGCCAGTCCGCCGAAACCTGATCGATCAAGGTCCCGTCCTGCCCTTCGCGGCGCCGCCGGCGGCTTCCTGCCGCCTGTGTTTCGTCTGTCTCAGAAGAGTCCGCCATCTTACTTTCCGAAGCAGAGGCTTCGGTCTTGAAGGCCAGTTTTTCCGGCGCAATATTTTTCTCCCGCACTTTGCGTCCGCTCCAGGAACGCATCAGGATATAGAGCACCGAGAACATCGGGACACCCAAGAGAAGGCCGAAAAAGCCGAAAAGCTTGGAGCCGAAGGTGACGGCAAAGAGAACCCAGACGGAAGGCAGGCCGACCGAATTTCCGACCCCGCCAGGATAGATGAAATTGCCTTCGACTTGCTGAATGGAAACGAGCATGACAAACAACCACAAAGCTTGTATCGGGGAATCCACCACGATGAGGAGCGATCCCAGTATCCCGGCAATGGTCGCCCCGAAAACCGGGATCAAAGCCCCGATCGCCACCAGGACGGAAATCGTAAGCGGATACGGGAAACGGAAAATCTGCATGCCGGTAAAAACCAGGGTACCGAGGATCAGAGCCTCGAGCCCCTGCCCGCCCAGGAAGCGGGAAAAGACAGTATTAATCAGTTTGCCGAGCTGCAGAACGCGGTCCACAAAACGTTCGGGCAGGGCCGCATAGGAAAGCTTCTTGATCTGCCGGCCCAGCTTTTCCTTCTGACTTAAGAAGTAGATGGCAAAGACCAGGCCCAGGAAGAAATTGACAAAGCCGTTCAGAAGGCCGGTGATCCAGCCGAAGGCCGAACTTAAGATCTCCGTTACCGTGTTGTTGATCCAGTTGGAGATCCGCATGATCAGCTCATTGACGGATAAATTGGAATTGGCCAGGAAAATGCTGACGGCTGATTCCGAGCTGTCGCTGCCGATCTCATCAAGCCAAAGCTGGAACTTGCGGAAGGCGGGCTGCAGCTGCCGGGCGAAAGTGACCATGGTCCGGACCAGGTCCGGCACCAGCATAAAGATAATCGCCGCGATGACTCCTGCCACCAGAAGGAAGGCAAAGAACATGCTGACGAAACGGGAAGCATTGCGCCCGCGTCTGCTTTTTCCTTTTATGATTTTCGAAAAAATACGGCGCTCCAGCCAGCGCATCGGAAGATTGACAATGAAGGCAATCATGATGCCGATCAGGAGCGGAGAAAAGAAAGAAACGGCCTTGCCGAAAAACTGCGGCAGCAGGGACAGGCGCTGCATGAGCCAAACCATGCCCAGGGAAATCGCCACTAAAATGAGGATCCATTTTCGGGAATTCTTGTTCAGTTCCATCCTGCTTCTGCTGTCACTTTCTAGTCTTTGCCGCTTGCTTTGCTACTGAAAATAATAACAGAAAAGCTGCCGGAATGAAGGAGAATTTTCCGCCGGCTTTCAACATGCCGCGCTTTGCGCCGCTGCGGCTTCTGCCTCCTTTTTTGATGAACGCCGGAGCCCGCTCAGATCAGGGCAAGAAAGCGGAAAGCCTTGAAGAGGCCGTCCTCGTCTACGCTTGCCGTGACCAGGTCGGCCGCCTCTTTGGTGGCGGGGGTAGCATTGCCCATAGCGACGGCGAAGCCCGCTTTTTCAAGCATCGGAATATCGTTCTCGCCGTCTCCCGCAGCCAGACAGTCTTCCGGCCTGAGTCCCAGATAATCGGCCATAATGCCCAGGCCGATGTCCTTGCCGCCCGAGCGCGGCATGATGTCGATAAAGCCTTCATGCCAGCGGGTGGCCGCAGCATGCGGGAGCAGGCGCATGACCTCATACTGCTCTTTATAAGCGCCGAAAAACATCAGCTGCAGCCAGCAGCCATCCGCCAATTCGGCCGGGCTTTTGCAGGGGAAGAGCGGAAAATCCAGGGCCTCGCAGAGGGCTTTTGTTGAGGGGGAGATGTGATTGAAGGCGCTTTCCTCGCTGCCGATAAAGCAAAAATCATAAGGGGGCCGGCCGCTTTCTTTCTGCTTTTCCAGAAAAGCACAAAGCCTTCGGATATCCTCCGGATCGAGACTTTGCCGGCGGATCAGCTCCTTCTCGGCATTGAGGCAGAACTGTCCCGAGGAGCAGACATAGCCGTCAAAGGGAAGCTCCGCCAGGCGCCCGAGCGCCGTGATGCTTCGTCCCGTGGCGAGCAGCACTTTCCGTCCCCCCGCCTTGAGTCTTTTAATCGCGTCCAGGGCGGAGCCGGGCACGCGGTGGGTTCTGAAACTCACCAGGGTGCCGTCGGCATCGATGAAGACGGCTTTGATCTTTGCGGGATCAAAGGCACGTGCAGCAGGATTGAGATAGGGTGTTTTGAAAGCTTCAGGCATTTTTCTTTGTTCCTTCTTCTTTTTCATCTTCCGCATCCTTTTCGGCAGCCGGACTTTCTTTGGCCGTTTCGGCCGCGGCAAAGAGGCGGCGCAGCCGTTCCGGCAGCATTTTAACAGGTTCTGCGGCATTGACCCAGAGAAGATGCGCTTTGACCCCGGCGTTGAAATGGATCTTGCCTTTGTATTCCGGCAGGGAGAGCAGGATCGACAAGGCCTCCATATTCGGCCGCTCCCCTTCTTTAAACTGCAGCACGACATTCTTTTTCTCGCAGCGGATCTGCCGGATACCGATGATCCCGGCCCGGGCTCTGACATAAGAGATGTCGGCCAGGGTAAAGGCTTCGGGCGGAATATCCCCATAGCGGTCGGTCAGTTCATCAATGATGTCGTAATAGTCCTCAAGCGTTTCGATATCGCCCAGACGGCGGTACATATCCATGCGCTGCCCTTCGTCTTCGATCAGATCCGCCGGGAGATAGGCATCAAGCGGGATGTCGACCTGGGTATCGACTGGATCGGGCGGCAGGTAGCGCGTGCCGAGTGCGGCCGCTTCGTCGGCGCGGCTAACCCTCTGTACGCTTTCGCTGACGGGGGCCTCGAGATTTTCAATCTCGGCATTTTCTTCCTGCTTCTCCTGCAGAATGCGCTTGACCTCTGCGTCTAACATCTGCACATAAAGGTCATAGCCGATCGCTTCCATATGCCCGTGCTGCTCGGCCCCCAGAAGGTTTCCCGCCCCCCGGACTTCGAGGTCGCGCAGGGCAATGCGGAAGCCGGAGCCGAGCTCGGTAAATTCCCGGATGGCCGCCAGGCGCTTTTGGGCCTGTTCTTTGATCACCGTATTTTTTTCGTAGGTGATGTAGGCATAGGCCTGACGCCCGGAACGGCCGACACGGCCCTTGAGCTGATAAATCTGTGAGAGGCCGAAGCGCTCCGCGTGGGTGACCACCAGGGTATTGACGTTCGGCATGTCAATGCCCGATTCAATAATGGTGGTACAAACCAAAACATCGCTTGCGCCGTCCACAAAGTCGTTGATCACATCTTCCAGCTGTCCTTCGGGCATCTGCCCGTGGGCAACGGCGACGCGCAGGCCGGGCAGGCGTTTTTCCAGGCGCCTTGCCCGTTCGATGATTTTATGGGTGTTGTTGAAAAGATAAAAAACCTGTCCGCCGCGGGAAACCTCGCGCAGGATGGCATCGGCGATGACCTCTTCATCGTATTCCATGACATAGGTCTGCACCTCGCGCCGGTCGGACGGCGCTTCTTCAATGACGGAAATATCCCGGATTCCGGACATGGACATATGAAGCGTCCGGGGAATGGGGGTCGCACTTAAAGTCAGGACGTCGACCCGCGGATAGAGCTCTTTCATCCGCTCCTTATGATCCACGCCGAAACGCTGCTCTTCATCCACCACTAAAAGGCCCAGGCGCTTGAATTTCACGTCCTTGGAAAGCATGCGGTGGGTGCCGATGACCACATCGATTTCTCCGTCCGCCAGGCCTTTGATGGTTCTCTTCTGCATGGCATCCGAAGCAACGCGGCTGAGATGCCCGACGCGGACCGGGAAGTCCCCGAGCCTTTCTTTAAAGGTCTGATAGTGCTGCCGGGCCAAAACGGTGGTCGGCGCCAGAAGAGCCGCCTGCATGCCGCCGTTGACGGCTTTGAACATCGCGCGGAAGGCGACTTCCGTCTTGCCGAAGCCGACATCCCCGCACAAGAGCCGGTCCATCACCTTCTCGCTTTCCATATCCTCTTTGACTTCCCGGATGCAGCGCAGCTGATCCTCGGTTTCTTCATAAGGGAAAGACGCGGAAAACTCCCGGTCCCAGCTTGTATCCGGCGGAAAAGCATGGCCCTTGAGCTTGCTGCGTTTGGCATAGAGCTCGACCAGATTGGTGGCCAGCTGCCGGATCGAATCGCGGGCTCTTTCTTTCAGGCGGTTCCATTCCGCCCCGTCAAGCTTGGAAAGCCGCGGCTTGCGCCCGCCGCTTCCGACATACTTGCTGATTTGATCGAGGGCATCCATCGGCAGGTACAGGATATCGTCGCCGGCATAGCGTATTTTGATGTAATCGCGTTTGGCCCCGTCGCTTTCGAGTTTCTGCAGGCCGACATAAACCCCGATGCCGTGCGCTTCGTGCACGACAAGATCCCCCGGCGAAAGATCCGAGAAAAATTCGATGGGCGTCCCGCCCGAACGCTTGCGCCGCCGGCGGCGCTTTTTGCGCTCGCTGCCGAAAATATCTTCTTCGCCCAAAACCAGCAAAGAGGCTTCGGGCCATTCGAAGCCGCGGCCGAGGGCCCTCGGGATCAGGCCGTCACAGGCGCCGGGCGCCCGCTGCAGCAGTTCGGTATTGAAACGGTCCTGCCGTTTTTGATCGCGGATAAAGACATAGGTCGCAGCCCCGGTGTCCCGCCGCTCTTCCAAGTCCGCAAAGAGCTGATCATCCCGGCCGCGGTAGCTTTCGGCTTCCCGCCCGCGGATATCGAAACGCTCTGCTCCGGGAAAACCGTTGCCGAGCTGCTGAATCAAGGCAAAACTCAAGACGTTAAATTCCTTGTCCAGCTTCGTCATCACCTCGGACGCTTTGAAGAAAGCCTCCGTCATCAGACGATGGCCCTTGCCCCGTTCCGTGAGGTGGCTGATCTGCTGATGACGGTCTGCTTCCCGGGCGTCCATGCGCCGGCTGACCGCCAGGGTTTCGGAAATGACGGGCCGGTAATGAAAGGCTTTGAGATAATCGGCCAAAGACGTCTTCTCTTCGTACAAAAGCCCCAGCCAGCGGTCGATCAGTCCGCGCTCCGTGCCGCTTTGAATACGCTCGGCATCATAGCGGCAGAACTGCCGCATTTTGCGCACCTCTTCTTTGCCCGCCCCGTTTCGGTACATCCGGCGGGCCTCTTCTTCAGACCAAGCCAGAATCTTTTCCGCCAGCTCCAAGGCCTCCTCACCTTTCAGCAAGACCTCCCGGGCAGGCGGGATCACGACCGGGCTGACGGGCGCCACCTGCCGCTGCGTGGCGACATCAAAATAGCGGATCTGATCAATTTCATCATCAAAAAAAGACACACGAATGCCGTAAAGCGCCGCCTGCTCCTCTTCCGGAATCTCCTCGGGCACGGGGCGGTCGATCGGGACAATGTCTACGATGTCCCCGCGGGAAGAAAACTCCCCGGCCGTCTCGGTCAGCTTGACGCTCTCATAGCCGATCTGACTTAAGCGGGCCGCCAGATCCTGCGGTTCAAGCCGTCCGCCGATTTTCAGGCGGATTAAGCTTTCTTCAAAACGCTCTTGCGGCGGCAGCGGCTGCATAAAGGGGACCGGACTGGAAATAATGATCGGGCGCCGGCCTTGAACCAGGGCACTCAGGCACGCAAGACGCTGATGCATCTGCTCGCGCGACGCCGCTTCCACCGAACTCAGCTGATATTCCCGCGCCGGAAAAAGCATGTACTCGCCGGGCCAAAACGCATCCAGAAGCGTCCGGAGCCGCCTCAAACGCAGTTCGTCGGGGACAATGATAAAGGGAAGTTCCGCCTCCTCATTTTTTTCTAAGCTTTCCGCAAGCAAAGCGGCCAGCAGGAAAATCTGCAGGCTCTCGCCGGCGCCGATGACATTCGCATGCCGGCCGGCCTCCGCTTTCTCTGACGCCTGCCAGTAGCGGGAAAGTCTGCGGTACGCCTCGTCCTTATTCGCGTATCGGGTGATCCATTTGTAATCTCGTGTTCTCATCAGGCCTCTTAATGTTCTCCGTTGGCATGACTGCCCTTCCGGCTGTTATAAGTATTCATCGCTTTCTGTATATCGCCCCCCGCGATCACCGCGGCCGCCGACGCCGCATCCTCGATCGCTTCTTCGAGCACTTGCCCTTCCTCTTCGGGGATGGCGCCTAAGACATAGTCTACGATATCGATCCGCTCGGGCTGCGGGCCGATGCCGACCCGGATGCGCGGGAAATTTTTCGAGCCGATTTCGCGGATAACCGAGCGCATGCGAGCCGGCACTGCCGTGTTCGCGGATACGGATGCTGCCGAGTTCAACGTCCACGTCGTCGTAGATCAGCAGAACGTCTTCCGGCTTCAGGCGGTAATAGTCAAGAAAAGCCCGCAGCGCCTCGCCGGAATTATTCATATAGGTCAAAGGCTTCAGCAAGTAAAGCCTCTGCCCGCCGATCACGGCCCGGCAGCAGTCCGCCTTAAACTTGGTCTTCTGCCAGCGCCCGCCGAAACGCCCGGCCAAATGCTCCAGCACCATAAAGCCGCAATTATGCCGGGTCTTCATGTATTCGGGGCCCGGATTGCCCAGACCGCAAATCACTTTTATTCTATGTTCTTCCTTGCTTTCCGCCGTCATTTTCAGACTTTCCTCCTCACGCACAGCAAAACGCACCGTTTTCCGGCCCGAGGCCCCTGCCGCGGGTGAAAACAGTGTATGAAAACAGGCAAATTATAACATGCCCGGCGAAAAGAGGGTAATTTGCGGCGAATATGACAAACATATTTTCGATTGTAACATTTTTGAAACATCTTTCTGTCCGCGGCACGTGAACAAAAGCCCTTGCGGAGGAAAAGTAAGCAGCCTTTCAAATTGTGGATAAAAACCGCGGGAAAATTGTGGATAATGTGGAAAACTTTGTGGATAGCTTGATATCAGCCCCTGAGCTTGTTAGCAAAACGTTAAATCCGGCGCATAAATGCAAAGTTATCCACAATGGGCTTTTCTTGCCGGGTCCGTGAGAGACGAACAGGCTCCCGGACTTCTCCCCCGAAAGAGGGCAAAAGTGAACTTTCACGGCCAAATATTACAAAACACCCCTTGACAAAAGCCTGTCATATCAGAAAGGCTGTTTCTGCGGGCTTTTTTACAGCTCTGTAACAGTATCCTTACAACAGTATTTCATCTGCGGCCTTTCCGCCGCTTGACATGTATACTGCTCCTGTAAGAAATTTTATTGTATAAAAATACCGAAAATCCGCTCCGTTATACATTCACGGGCAGAAGACTGGAGGCATCATGGGCAAGAAGAAGAAAAAGAACAAAAAGGCGCTTTACGTGGACGCGGCAAGCCTGCCGTTTTTGGATTCCGCGCCTTACCGGGTCGCGGATGATCCGAATTTCAAACTCAGCAGCATCGACTGCAATGACAAGGCAAATCTCAGCAAGAAGACCGGCAATCTCCTGCTCGAACAAAATAAAGAGATCATGTTCCGGCAGCAGGAAAAGCTTTATGCCGAAAATGAACAGGCCCTGCTGATCATATTTCAAGCCATGGACGCCGCCGGAAAAGACGGGGCCATCAAGCATGTGATGAGCGGGGTCAATCCCCAGGGCACCCACGTGACCTCTTTTAAGGTCCCGAATGCCGAAGAACGCGATCACGATTATATGTGGCGGATCAATAAGGCCTTGCCCCGCCGCGGCGAAATCGGCATTTTCAACCGCTCCCATTATGAAGAAGTGGTCGTCACCCAGCTGCACGACCTGCTCCGGGATCAGCAGATTCCCGACGAACTCATCGGCGACGGCGTCTGGGAGGCCCGCTACGAGCAGATCAAGAACTGGGAAGATTATCTGACGAAGCAAGGCTATGTCATCCTGAAATTCTTCCTGCATCTTTCCAAAGAAGAGCAGCGCGAGCGTCTTCTGGACCGCATCGAAGAAGAAGATAAAAACTGGAAGTTTTCCGCCGGGGACATTGCCGAACGCGAACACTGGGATGATTACCAGGAGCTTTATCAGAAAATGATCCGCAAAACCGCCACGGAATATGCCCCCTGGTATGTGGTGCCGGCCGACCGCAAGTGGTTCTCCCGGGCTCTCATCTCCCAAGTCGTGGCCGAGACCTTGCTGAAGATGGATCCGAAAATCCCCGAGCTTTCCGCCGCCGAAAAGGGCGAGCTGGAAAAATGGCGGATTCTTCTGGAAGACAAAGACAATTAAAGACGCTAAGGAAGAATAAAAAAAGCCCGGGCGCCCGCTCGGGAGGCTGCCTCAAAGGCACTCAGGAGATTTTTAAGGCCGTCTTTCTGCCGGAGCAGGAAAACGGCCTTCTGCTTTTATCTTGCCAAGAGCAGCTTCTCAGGCGCTGCCTTTCTTAAGCCGATAGTGCTGCCCCGGCGTAATCATGGGCAGGACCTCCGCCGCGCCCTCCGGCACTTTGCCGGCCAGTTTCCCGGGCAGGTCAAAGCCGCCGTTCAGGTGATCCGGGACAAAATAATCCGTCTTAAAGTACTCAAAGAACACCATCGCCCCGGCAAAGGCCTTCTCCCCCAAACGCTGGTCCACCGGCAGCATGGTCAGCCAGAGCTTCTTTCCGCCTGCCGCTTCTGCCACCCGCTCCAATTCCGTACGGTAGGCCGCTTCCATCGCTTTGTCGACCTCGCCCGGTGCTTCCCAGTCCCAGAAATTCAGATCGCCGCTGTGGAAAACAATGCCGTCCTCGGTATCGATCAGGAAAGAAACGCCTTCATCCGTAGATCCCATCGCCCGCACCCGGCGCAGACCGGCCTCGGCCATCGCTTCATTCTCCTCGCAGAAACCCGGCTTGACCTTATAAATCCGTTCGTCTTCCCGCGCCTCCTGAAAGGAGAAATCCGGCAGCTCGCAGCCTTCTTCCAAAAAGAAGAAACGCCTTCCGGGCGGGCTGAAATGGAAAATATCACTGTTCCAGTGGTCGTAATGCGCATGCGACACAAAGAAGAAAAAGCTCTTGGCACTTTCTTCGTAACGGCTCAGGACGGAGGCCGGGTCCGTAAAGTAGTCAAAGACCAAAACCGCCCGTTCGAGCTCCAGAACAAATCCGCTGTGATTTAAATAAAATAACTGACGCACGCTGTCTCCTTTGTTCTCAGCTTAACTGAATTCTCTTTTATCTGCAGTGTAGGCTATTTTACCATGTCCGGAGAAAATTGACGGAGTCTTTGCGGCCTGAAGCCTTCTGAGACGGGCTTTTTCTCTTTTTTCGCGGCCAAAGCCCTCCGATCAATGCTAAAATGTATAGTAAATGAAAAAGACGGAGGCAGCACATGGACAATAAGGAGCTTTTGAGCAAAGTAGAACATACCCTGCTTAAGCCTGAGAGCACATCGGAAGACATCATCAGAACCATCAGCGAAGCCTCGGAGTGGGGCTGCAAGGGCGCCTGCATTCCGCCGGTTTTTGCCGAAGAAGCGCTGAAGTACCGCGAGACCTTCGCGCCGGATACCCTGCTGGTATCCGTGGCGGGCTTTCCGTTCGGCTATCACTCGGACCGGGTGATCTGGTCGGAAATCCGCGAGCTCGCAAGCCTGGGCATAGATGAAATCGATGTGGTCGGTCCGACTTACCTCATTAAATCCGGACGCTGGGACGAAACGGCCAAGAAGATCCATCTCTTCCGCGAGGCTGCCGACGGCGTCGTCTTAAAGCTGATTATGGAAACGGGACTGCTCAGCGAAGAGGAGCTGCGCCGTTACTGCAAAATCGCCGCTGACTACGGCATTGACTACGCCAAAACGTCCAGCGGCTATGCCGGTCAGGGGGCCACGGCCGAGGCCGTGCGCATCATGCGGGACGCCCTGCCGGATACGGTTAAAATCAAAGCCTCCGGCGGCATCCGCAGCCGTGAAGAGATGCTCACGCTGCTTGACGCCGGCGCCGATGTGCTCGGCATGAGCCGGGCGGGCGAAGCCTTAGGCCTCGGAGAGGAGCCGGAATCATGAAGCGAGACGCTTTGAGACAAAAACTCCCGCTGCTCATTATTGCCTTTCTGCTTATGCCTTGCCTCCTTCTTCCCGGCTGCAAGGGAGATCCGGAGGAGACGGAGAAAACAGAAAAGAGCCATCCGGACGCTGCGCCGCTTTCCGGTGAAGACTCGCCGTCCTCAACGACGGAAGCGGCCCCGCTCATCACGCTTACGGCGGCGGATATCCCGGAAATTGAAGCCTATATTTCGTCTTGTGTGAACGGGCCCTTCCGGGAATATACGGAATTTCCGGATTTCATTGCTGTTCAGCAGCTGCCGCTCGTGATTTTCTCTGGCAGTCAGCTGCTTTTAAATGCCGCCGAGGAAGTCGGCACGGATCATTTCTCCCGCAGCAATTACGAACAGCTGCTGCAGGAAAATTTCAATCCCGATATTACCCTGCCGCTGAATGCGGACTATGTCCTCGCCTATGACAAAGAAAGCGACAGTTTCCGCAGTGATTATGAAATCGATCTGCGCAACTTTACCCCTTCTTCCTTCTGGCTGGATCCGGAACTCTCGCAGGAAGGACAGGACATCTACTATGATGCCTACGAGTTCAATTACGAATACGTGAACGCCGAAAGCGGGCGCGAAGAGCGGGAAAATCCGATTGCCCGCATGGTCGTCGACGAGGTCACCGTCGGCTTCAGTGCCCCGATTGTGCGAAAAGACCTCCATCTCATTGACCACCGGCCTCTGGCGAAGACACGCTATACGCTGCGGCTGAACAAGAGCGGCGGCTACTATATGGTTTCTAAAACGAAACTTTCGCGGGATGCCGCCTACAAGGCTTCCGCCGCCAAAGAATTCAATGATGTAAAAGCGAGGACCGGCTCGGCCTTCCGCCTGGGCGGAAACCGCCTCAACATCCGTGACTGGGCCAGTGATGACGCACAGATTATCGGAACCTTGGAAGAAGGCACCTGGATCTGGTTTGTCGATCCCTTGCCTACGACGGGCTTTTACCTCGGGGCGCCGGCTGCTTTGTACGATGTCTTTGACTACAGCTTAGGCTTCGGCTTTATGCATTCGCAGTATGTAGGCTGAGATTTTTAACTTATGTTTTAAGCAATAAGCGATTTAAGCATACAAAAAGAGGTCAGGCTTCATTCCCTGACCTCTTTTTAAATGCTTATGATTCCGACGGAACTCTTCAACATTATAAATCCGTTTCTCATAAGCTTTTTTTGGTGGAGACGATGGGGATCGAACCCACTACCTCTTGAATGCCATTCAAGCGCTCTCCCAGGTGAGCTACGTCCCCCTGAGAACGAAATTAATTCTAGTAGACCTTCCCGCTTCTGTCAACTCCCCGTTTTTTATTGCGGATTTTTCCATCTTGTGTCTAACGGCCTTCGCTTCCGGCCGCCTGCGCGTCTTCTCTTTTTTCGGCGGTCGGCGTCAGCGTGTCTGCATCTTCTGCTGTTTTCGAATCTCCGCCGTCTGCGGCTTCTGTCTTTTCATCCGTTTTTTCCGCGGGGCTCTTTTCCGACCCCTCTTCTGCCGCGGGATCATTTGTGCTGCCGGAGGTTTCAGCCGGCTCTTCGCCTGTGCTCCCCTCCTCGCTGTCGCTCACGGCGCTCGTTTCATCATGCCCGGAGCTTTCACCGCTTGCCCCGGAAGCCGCTGTTTCTTCGCCTGCAGACGTTG
>CALLQJ010000256.1 GCA_938014865.1 uncultured Fastidiosipila sp. | reverse complement strand
TGATGCGCTGATTGATGATCGGGATGCCGTAGTCGCGGCTGATCTCCTCTGCCGTGGGCACCAGCTTTTCGGCAGTTTTTGTCACTTTATCGTAAATTTTGCGGCAAGCCTTCTTCGGATCTTCGGCTGCACAGTCGAGGAGGTTGATGCCCATGGTGATGGTCCGGACATCCAGATGCTCCTCGGAAAACATTTTTTGGGTTTCGAGAATCTCTAATGCTTCTATCATGTCTGCCTCTTTTCTCAGCTGATACGGTCACGTGTCTTAAATCCGGTGCATGCTGATGAAGACATCGCGGCGCTGCAGAATAATACGGCAGTTGATTTCGCCCGCTTTCTTCTCGAGCGCATCGCCGAGATCCCCGAAAGAAATATCGGCCTTCGAGGTATCAATCAGCATGATCATGTTGAAGACGTCGCGGATAATGGTCTGTGAAATGTCCTGAATGTTGACATTGTGCCGGGCCAGGATTTCCGTCACCTGATAGATGATGCCGGGCTGATCCTTGCCGACCACCGTTAAAACCGCCGTGTACGCATTTCTGTCCTCTGTCTTTATATCCATAATTCCTCCTGCGGATTTTTTCGTTTTTCCAAGCTCCGGGCTGCGGGTTCTGAGCCCTCTGCCTCTTGCTGACCTTTATGCCTAATCATAAATTTAATCGGGCGAAAAGACAAAAACTTAAAAGACGAATCATGAAGGAAAAGGGCTTTTGCCTGAGAAAAAGGCCGGATCCGCGTATAGAAGGCGGATTTTTCGGCTGAACTGTGTCCGCCGTCACGGCAAAAGCCGGAAAGCGCCGGGGAATGACGGCAGGAAAAGCCCGCAAAGCGTATAATGAGGCTTGCGCACAAATTCAGCAGAATAAAAATGATATAAAACAAAGGAGTAAACCCTATGGCAGAAATGAAAGAACAACATGCATCCGACTGCGATCATGACTGCAGCAGCTGTCAGACCAGCGACTGCGGCTCGAGGCAGCAGATGCCGGATCAGGCGCCCCTGGCCGAGGGCTCAAAGGTCAAAAAAGTGATCGCCGTGGCCAGCGGGAAAGGCGGCGTCGGCAAATCCTTGGTCACCTCGCTTCTGGCCGTCGAAACGGCCCGGGAAGGACTCAGAACCGCGATTTTGGATGCGGACGTAACCGGTCCTTCGATCCCCCACAGTTTCGGCATTCATGAAAACACCTATGCACAGAATAATTTAATTCATCCGGCGGAAAGCAAGGGCGGCATCAAGATCATGTCCACCAATGTTTTGCTGGAAAATGAAACCGATCCGGTGGTCTGGAGAGGTCCGATTGTCGCGTCGGCGGTCAAGCAGTTCTGGTCCGAAGTGGACTGGGGCGAAATCGACATCATGTTTGTAGACATGCCGCCGGGAACCGGCGATGTCGCGCTGACCGTCTACCAGTCGCTTCCCATTGACGGTGTCATCATCGTAACGACCCCGCAGGATATGGTCTCCATGATTGTCACCAAGGCCGTCAATATGGCCCGCAGCATGCAGGTTCCGGTCCTCGGCGTCATCGAAAATATGGCGTCTTTCCGCTGTCCCGAATGCGGCCATGTGCACAAGATCTTCGGTGAAAGCCATACCGAAAGAATCTGCAAGGTCAACGGCGTCCCGCTCTTAGCCTCGCTGCCGATCGACCCGAAGGTCTCCGCGGAAATCGACCACGGAAGGGTCGAGCAGGTCCTCCTCGGCGACCTGGACCTGGCGACGGAAACCATTTTAACCGTCTGAGTTCAGAGCGTATTTAGAAGGCTGCGTGAAACGCTGTTTTCAACAGAAAAGAGGCCCTTGCCCTTCCTTCAGTAAGAGCAGGGGCTCTTGTCATTCATCGTATTATCCGGAAAAATCCGCTTCAGCGATCAGCGGACAATCTGCGGCAGCAGGCCGCGGTCGTCTTCATCTGATTTCTCTTTCTTTTTATAATGCCGCCGCGGCTTCGGGACAAATTCATAGGCCCGGTGCAAACCGTGAAAACAGCGGCTGACCCTCGCCAGTACTTCCCTGCGGGTGACAATGCCGCTGAAGCGGCCGTCTTCATCGGTGACGCAAAGGAAATTTGCCGTCGTCAGCTCACGCAGAATATCTTCGAGCTGTGCATCTTCCCGGACCTCCGGAACCGGGGGCTCCATCACATCTTTGACCTTAAGTCCGTTCAGCTTTTCCATGTCATAGCCGGTGATCGTCGTGGTGGCCCGGACAATGGCTGACATCGTCAGCACGCCGGCCTGGCGATCGTCCTCATCAAGGACCGGCAAGGTGGTGTAACTGTTGCTTAAAATCAGCATGGCATGGTACAAGTGATTCTCCGTTCGTAAGACGGCAACGTCTTGGGCCGGGATGATAAAATCGTCTCGATCCTCGAAAAACATATCCTCTAAAACTTCAGGTATCACTGTGCAATTCTCCTATAATTCTCTGCCTTTCGGCGTTCCTATTATAGTATAGCAACAAAGGCAGGGCTTTTCAGCCGGAAATTTCAACGATTGATTACATTTGCATTAACGATTCGACGGAAAAGTCATGCTATCTTCACAATGCAAAAAACGTACGAATTCCCCATCCGTTTTTCAGCAGAATGCCGATAAAGAACGCTAAACAGCCGGACTCAAAGCTGCTCCCCGGAACATCGGCTTTAAAATCGTAAGCGGGCTTTTTTGAAAAAAGCCCGGCTCCCCTTACTTTTCAATCCCCTTTCTCATGGCCCTGACTCCGACGAAGGCACTCAGGATGAACAGCAGGATATGGAAGACGACGCCGGCCAGGAGCAGCAGCACGGCCGAATAAAGCGCGGTGTCCGCCAGCGTGAAGGAGATGATCGACAAGAACAGACCCGGCAGCAATAAGAAGTAGAAAAGAAGCAGGTAGATGATCGTCGCAAAAGTCCCCTCCATCGTACCGGCAATGCGGGTGACGATGAGCTGAATGCCGAAGACCAGCAGGGAAAAGCTCAGGACGAGAAGGAAAACGGCGATCGGCAAGATCAAAGGCAGGTCCAGAAAGACCGCCGCCAAAATGAGTCCCGGCAGAATATCAAAAGCCGAATAAAGCAGCGGACAAAGTGTCACCCAGAGAATTTTCTTCAGGGAACTGCCCGGCGCATAATAGAAGACCGGCTGCTGCAGATCCTCTAAAAGCGGAGTGTTTTGTCCGAAAAAATAAATAATGAGGATGCCGATCCAGAGGAAAATATAAACGGCCGTGATGTCGCTGACTGCGGAAACGGAGGCCAAATAGGCCAGGATTCCCGCCGCAAAGAGATAAACGGCCGTCGGAATGCCGAAAAGATACGGCCTCTTGCGCTGCATTTCCAGAAGATGCAGAAAGAAAAAGGTCGATTCCCCCTGCCCGCCGGCCAAGCCTTTCTTGCGCAGCTTGACCTTTTTTTCTTTTCTCTGCACCCGGCGGCGTTCTCCGTGCGAGGCCTTGGCCGCCGCCAGGACCTCCGCCTGCTGCGCCCCTTCTTCATAAAAATCCGGATGCGTCTGATAGGAATAGAGGACGGATAAGACCGCCGTCAGCAGCATCAGCACAAAGCAGATCCAGCCGCACATCAGAAGGCGGCTCCACCAGCCCAGTACCGGCAGGGACAAACAGACGGCGGGCTTTTTTAAAAACAGGGCCAGCTCCCCTGCCCGGCCGCCTTTAAGGAAAAAGAAGAGCAGTGCGAGAATGCCTGCTCCGATCAGCAAAACGACCAGGATACGGATCGCTCGGCCGAGCTTCTCTCTTTCTGAGATCAGCAGAAAGAGTGCCTGGCGCAGAAGCGAAATTACGATAAAGCCAAAAAGGTAAAAGAAGATTGTCAGCGCGATGCCCCCGCGTGTGAAGCCTAATCTCAGAAGGTTCGGCACCTGGTACAAAAGAAAGAAGGTGGAAAAGATGATGCTTCCCATGAGATTGAGCATCCCGTAGAGCAGCACATTCTGCGGCAGAAAGGGCCCCGTGAAAATAAAGTGCACATCCGCCGGTGAAAAGACCAAAGAGCCGCTTTTCGTTGCGGTATACAGCAAAGAAAAGAAGATAAGAGCAGCCAGTCCCCAGGCCACGAGAGCTGCGGCTTGGGGTACCTGCGGCTTGAAATAGCCGAAATCTTCCGTCGTCATTTCGAAAGAACCGGAAATAAACGTAAAGATAAGCGAGGCGGCAATGAAGAGGATAAAAATTATTTTCGCCGGCTTTTTTATGGCCTGCCGGAACCAGTTTTTCGCTTTGCAGCGGTATAAATAAAGAATCGCCTGCATCCTATGCTTCCTCCCCTTCTTCTTTTCTTTTATTGTCCGAAGCGGCCTTCTCTCCGGCCTTCTCTCCGGCCTTCACGCGTCCGGGGCTCTCGGCAGCCCTCTCCTCTTCAAGAACAGCAGAACTTCCGGAATTTTTCCCGAGGCGCATGTCTTCCGCGATCTCCCCGTAAGGTTCGGTGACCCGGAAAAAGAGTTCTTCCAGACTTTCGCCGTGCGCCTCAAGTTCTTCATGTTCGGCCACCGCCACGATTTTTCCGTTCATCATAATGCAGACAATGTCCCAAAGTTCATCCACCGTGTCCAGAATATGCGTGGAGATCAGCATGGAGATCTTTTCTTCTTTCAGCTCGGCAAAGCTTTCTTTAAGCATTTTGATCCCGTGAGGATCCAGGCCGATCATCGGTTCGTCGAAAAGAATGAAACGCGGCTTCGGCAAAATCGCACAGCAGATCGATACTTTCTGCTGCATGCCTTTGGAAAGTTCCGTCCCGAGCTTGTTGCGTTTATCGCTGAGTTCAAAGCGTTCAAGCAGGCGCTCCGCCTCCTCTTCCCAGTCCTTGAGCTTATACATCCGGGCGGTAAACTCCAGATGTTCCCATACGGTCAGAAGATCATAAAGATGCGGGATCTCCGGCACATAGCCGATCTTTCCCCTGCCTTCCCTCGACTTGTTTAATACACCGTCCAGATAGACTTCGCCGTCATAGCGCAAAAGCCCCATAACAGATTTAATCAGCGTGGACTTGCCCGCCCCGTTCGGCCCGACCAAAAGCGCAATTTTTTCGTCCGGGATGCGCAGCGAAATATGATCATTGGCGGCAAGGCGCCCGTAGTATTTGCTTAAATTTCTGATTTCCAGCATAAATTCTTCCTCACCTGAATCTTTCAGCAGATATTCAATTTCTTTTCAAGCTGTCTTCTTGAATAAAAATACGTTGCAATACTCACAAGCAGACAAAAGCCCAGCAGCACGGCCAGCAAAAGACCGAGATAGTCCGCAAAGAAAGGCTGTTCAAAAACCGGGCCCTGAAAGGGTTCATCGCCGAAGGCCTGACCCTGCTGCCCTCTCCTCAGGATAAATAAAACACTGATGCCGCTTATGCAGACAAAGATCGAAAAAATCAAGATCACCAGCAGCAGCAAATACGACAAAAGCACGGAGAGCAGACGATTTTTACGCGCCTGAAGCCGGCAGCCGCGTGAAACGGCGGCAAAAATCCCGGTATAAGTCGAGACCGGTCCGAGCAGAACAAAAGCCAGAAAAAGGACAAGAATCGTCTTATGCGAAAGGATATAATTTCTCAGCGCAAGACCGAATGCCGCCGATTCGGCAAAGGGATTATAGACCACGCCGGCTTCGGAGGGCAGCTTAAGGCTGAAAAGCGAGGTCCCGATCGCCGCTTTTGCCCAGAGTTCCGGCCGGAAAAACATATTCAGCACGCCGCCCGGCGCCAGCAGCTGAAAGATAAGATACAAGCCGGCGCTGAAGAGAAGATGTCCTTTAAGCAGATCCCGGCCCTCCGCCGGAATCTGGTGGACCAGCTGCGCCTCGGCCCCGTAAAGCGAACGGTAGTAAATGTAAGCCGGCCAAAACGCCATAAAATACCCGCTGACGGCCGTAATGATCGAAAGCAAGGCACTCAGCAGGACCGAGCGTGTCCACCACTGCATGCTGAGGCTCATCAGAAGATTCAGCAAAAGCACGAAACCCGCCACCTGCTTATTCGAGCGGCAAAGATATGCTGTGTATTTCAATACCATGCATAAACTCCTTTATAATACTGTTCAACGGACTGCCCTTCGGTCAGGCGCAAGGT
This sequence comes from uncultured Fastidiosipila sp., assembly GCA_938014865.1. Lineage (GTDB taxonomy): Bacteria > Bacillota > Clostridia > Saccharofermentanales > Fastidiosipilaceae > JAAYZH01. Next base: position 9,180 of record CALLQJ010000256.1, on the reverse strand, counting down.
CTCACTGTCGGCAATCCTTATAATTTCTCCGTGCTGCATGAAAATGACCTGATCCATCAGGGTTTCGGCCTCCGCCAGAAGATGCGTCGACATAAGCACCAAGGCATCCTCCGGGACATCCCGGATAATGCTCTCAAAGACCAGTTCCCGCATAACGGGATCCACAGCGGCAATCGGCTCATCCAAGAGGTAGAGCTTCACGCGCCGCGACATCGTCAGCGCCACGGCCAGACGTTCTTTTTCACCCTGTGACATATCGCGCAGCCGGCGGTCTTCCCGGAGCTTCAGAAGCTTCATAAAATCTTCCGCCTTCCGGCGCTCAAAGTCGGCAAAAAAGTGTTCATAGAAATAGAAAAGATCATCAATCCGCATCCAATTCGCCATAAAACTGCGGTCCGGCAGGTAGGCGGTGCAGGCTTTCGCCTCAGGACCCGGCGCATGTCCCGATATCCTGATCCGCCCCGATTGAGGCTGCAGCATGCCCGCCAGAAGCTTCATCAAAGTGGTTTTCCCGGAACCGTTAGGCCCCGCCAGACCAATTATCCGGCCGCCTCGGAGGCAGAGATTCGCCTGAATAAGGCCGGGCCGGTCTGCAGCATAAGTAAAGCAGAGATTTTCCGTTTCAATAACCGGCGGGGCATTGCCGGACGGCAGCGTCCCGTCCCTTCTTTTTTTCTTGCTTTCCCCGGCTGCATTATTGTTTCCGATCATCGGACATTCTCCTCTCCAGTCTTTCCGAAACCAGCTTCAGGATCTCCTCCGGGCCGAAACCCGCCTGCAGCATTGTTGTTATAAATTCATCTAAGCTTTCCATAATGCTTTCTCTTTTCAAATTCTGAATTTTCTCCTTATCTTCGCTGACAAATCGTCCCGACGTCCGGTCGGTGTAAAGCAGATCCTCCCGTTCCAATTCCTGAAACGCCCGCTGCAATGTATTCGGGGTGACCCCCAGTTCGGCGGCCAGCTGCCGGACCGGCATAATCCGGTCGCCCGGCTTGAGCCGGCCGCTCACAATGCGGCGGCGGAGTTCTTCAGCAATCTGCAGATACAAGGCTCGGTTGGTATCAAACTGCATGCATTCTGCCCTCCTTAAATATCCCGTTTCCGGAAAAGCCATGATGCGGCAAAGAGAAAAATCACCGTATACAGGAGCGCGAGGACGGCCGAAAAAAGAATGTTCGTCGAATCGACACGAATCCCGCTGCTTAAATAAACGGATAAATCTTCATGGACAAAGGACGTAAAGCGCAGCCCGTTCATAAATTTTGCCAGCTGCAGGATCAAAGGCGAGCCGATCAGCGCCAGCGAAAGGCTCAGCGCAATGGTCCCGGCCGCCGAACGCAGCAGCACCGCCAGGAGCAAGGTCATGGCCAGCGGCATAAGTGACGAAACAAACTGCAACACAAAGAGCAGGAGACCGGCAAGACCCAAAGGCAGCTCAAAAGCCCGGCCGAAGAGCGCATAAACCATCGGGGAAGCCGGATCGCCGGCGCCGAAAAGCAGCATGCCCGACAGCAGCTGCCCGATATAATCCGCCAGCATCAGAAGGAAAAGAAAAAGCAGGGTATTAAGATATTTCGCAGCCAGAATCGCCCGTCGTCCCGCAGGCCGGATCACCAGAGACTTGAGGGTCCCTTTTTCATACTCACCCGCCACGATCACGGCCAGGTAGGTGACGGCAAAGGCGTAAAGAAGCGTGGAGCTCCCGCCGGCAGCCGCGGCCTGCCAGGCCCGGTTATCATTGTGCTGCAGATCGTAGCCCTCTTTTTGATAGCTGTCCTCCGGCTTTATGAGCCCGTGCCGGAGTTTATAATTCAGGACGGCCAGATCATTTTCGGCGTTCTGCAGATGGGCATCCGAAAAATCCGGACTCTTCGCGTCACGAAGCGCTTGCTCTGCCGCAATCTCCGACTCAAGCTGTGCTTTTGTTTCTTCGGCGGTCGGAGGTGTAAAGACGTTTAGCGTAAGCGTCCCCTCCCCCTCCTCCTCTGTTTCGCCGGATTGGGTCTGCTCTTCAAAACGCGGCATCCAGACTTCCGAAAGATAATAATTCACCCCGTTGCCGATGACCGGAAAGAGGAAGGCCAGAATCAAAAACACGAGGAACATTTTGCGCTGCGTATTTTTCAGCCATTCAAATTTAAACACCTTGCCGAAGCCTTTCATCGGATCTCCCCTCCTTTTTCCCCGATGAGGCGCATAAACGACTCTTCAAGGTTTGCATGCTCGGGCTCTGCTGCATAAAGCTTAAAGCCCGCGTCCATTAATTCCGTCAAAAGATTATTCACATAGTCCGGATCACACTGCACCCTCACGTAATCGGCCTGCCGCATAAAGGCAACGCCGCGGGCATTAAAATAGCGGCAAAGATCTGCCGGCCGGTCGCAAAGGATCCGCATGCCGTGTCCGCTGATGGCCTCGGAAATCTCCGACACGCGCCCGACCTTCAAAAGTTCGCCCTGATGAATCAGTCCGACCCGGTCGCAGAGGGCCTGCATCTCGCCTAAGATATGGCTGGAGACCAGTACCGTCACATTATGTTCTTCGGCCAGATTCCGCAAAAGCAGGCGCATCTCGCGGATGCCCTGCGGATCTAAGCCGTTGGTCGGCTCATCGAGCACTAAAAATTCAGGTTCGGGCAGCAAGGCCAGCGCCAGAGCCAGACGTTGTTTCATGCCCAGAGAATAGACTCGAGGCGGCTTGTCAACGGCGTAGTCCATACGCACCAAAGAAATCACTTCGTCCACGCGGCTTTCGGGCAAATCGGGATAAAAGCAGCAGGAATACTCCAGAAGCTTCCGCCCGCTTATGAAACGGTAAAGATCCGGATTCTCGACAATAGCGCCGATATGTTTTTTGATTTCGACAAAATTGTCACGGTAATTCAGATCCTCGTAGTAAATATCCCCCTCTGTTACCGCGCTGAGGCCGACTAACATCTTGATGGTCGTACTTTTGCCGGCGCCGTTCGGGCCGATCAGCCCGAAGACTTCACCGGGATAAAGATCTAAAGAAAGATCATGAATAATGGTCCTGTCTTTAATCACCTTTTTTAAATGCCTGATTTTTATTCTTGCATCATTCGGCACCTTTTACCTGCTTTCCGGAGGCTTGACGCCCCTTTAATCCGACACAATCCGCGTTTAATTGCTTTATTAACTTGCTTTTAACACTGTCTCATTGTGTCACTACGTTGATACAAGAAGAGTATAGAAAAAGCGCCTGCAGAAAACAAGCGCTTTTTATTAAAATCAGATTAAATCTCGCGCTCGCTGAGCGCGTCCTCGAGCGAGAGGCAGACACCTCCGCTCGGCAGCACAAAACAGGGGATGCCGATCTTGCCTTTTTTCCGGACCTCATCAAAACAGGCTTCGTGATCCCGGAGCTTTAAAAACTTCTTCATCCAGATGACCTTTTTGCCGATCTGTCTGTATTCAAATTCCGCCCCATCGTCGATCAGGCGTTTTTCCGCCTCGCGGCAGTCGGGACAATCTTCCATGCCGTACATAATCATGCTGAGACCTCCTGACATTTTTTCAAAAAGGACACAAGCCAGGACGCGGTCCGGTCGTCCTGATCTTTCAGGTAGTTATATTCCACAAGATCCAGGGCGCGCAAGGGGAAAGCCTTCGCCAGTGTCTCCACCATCTTTTCGGCCTCCTCCGGACGGAAGCCTCCGGCCACGGGCACAGAAACCCCCGGCATCAGTTCGGGATCCATCCCGTCGATGTCCAGGCTGATGTGAACGCCGTCGCTCTGCTGCTCCTGAAGATAAGAAATCACCTCATCGAGGACCTCATCCAAACCTTTTTCCCGGATCGTCTCCCAGCTGTAGCTTTTAATGCCCCATTCGCGAAGATGTTCCGCTTCCGGCGCCTCAACATCCCGGCGGCCCAGCATGAGGAGTTTTTCAGGCAAAATAAAATGCGTAAAAATATCCAGCAGGGAACGTTCCCCCTCGCCTAAGGCCAGGGCGGCAGGCATGCCGTGAATATTGCCGCTGATTGTCGAATCGGGCGTGTGAATATCCGAATGCGCGTCAATCCAGATTAAGGCCTCGCCCGGATAGTATTTCGCACTCGCTGCCACCGTCCCGATCGCCGCCGCGTGGTCACCTCCGACAAAAAGCGGCACCTCGCCTTTTTCAAGGATGGCGCTGCCGGCCTTCTCGATCCGGCGGCAGGCTTCGGCAACGGCGTCCAGACGCTTTAGTCGTTTGTCCTCTCCTATGCTGCCTTTAATGTCATCCAGCGGGACCAAGGGAAAGTCTGCTTCGGGCCATTTTTTCTGCAGATACTTCAGACTGTCCGCTAAGCCTTCTGTCCCCACTCCGAAACTCATTTCCGCTCCGTACGTTTCCATATTGCTTCCTTCTTCCTTCTTCCGTATGCCATCAAGAAAGGCCGTAAGCTCAAAGAAAACTTACGGCCCGAATTCTGGCGGAGAGCAGGGGATTCGAACCCCCGTTACGCTCATCACGTAAACACGATTTCCAGTCGTGCGCCTTCAACCACTCAGCCAACTCTCCTCGTGTTGAAACGCAAGGGCTATAGTAGCATACGTGCCCTTGACGGTCAACAGCCATTTCGGATTTCCCCCGCTGCGCAAAATCCCCCGGAAAATCAGGCGCGGGTCATATTGTTAAGCAGGGTTTCTTTCAGCTGCTCTTCGATCTCAAGAAGCTCTAATTCCGCACTTTGCCGTGCTGCTCTGCCGTTTTCATTAATCCGCATCGTTTCCTCAATCGTGTCCACGAGATTCTGATTAACGGTCTTGAGCGTTTCGGTATCGGCAATGCCGCGCTGCGATTCTTCCGCAGCCGCAATGGTGTTTTCTTTTAAAAGCTCCGAATTCTTCTGCAGAAGATCATTGGTCGTATCGTTGATCCGCCGCTGCATTTCCAGGACTTTTTGCTGATTCTGAAGGCCCAGCGCGATGACCACCTGATTTTTCCACAGCGGGATCGTATGGAGCACGGAGGACTGGATTTTATCGACGAGGAGCTTATCGTTATTCTGGATCAGACGCACCTGCGGAGCGGTCTGCATGGCGATGGTCTTCGACAGTTTCAGGTCGTGGACTTTGCGTTCAAAACGGTCCAGGGAATCTTCAAAGTCCGAGACCAGCTGCGGGGCCATTTCGTCCCCCGACTCGGCGGCTTCGGCTTGCAGGGAGGGAAGCGTTTTCTCCCGGGCTTCTTTAATCACTTCGTCGCCGGCCAAAATGTAGGCATCGAGCTCATAAAAATAGTCGAGATTTCTCTGATAGAGCTGATCGTACATGGCGATGTCTTTCAGCAGCATGGTCCGGGCTTTTTCGAGCTCGGCTTCGATTTTATCGATCTGAAGTTCAATGGTCTCATAACGCGCCTTGAACTTTCTGAGCCGGTTCGTGATCCCCAGCTTGGCCAGAAAACTCTTGTCTTCCTGCCCGATTTTATCGACCTCCAGGCTTTTGACGGCGACCATCAGCTCCGACAGGCTCTCGCCGACATAGGCGGTATCTTTTGAGCGGACATTCTGCAGAATCGAATCCGAAAAGGCCGTCATATTGCGTTCGGCGCCCGAACCGTAGGTGATCAGGGCGGCACTGTCCAAAAGATTGATGCCTTCCTTGATCTCATCCGCCCGGCGGCGGACGGCAGGACTTATTTCTTTCGGCACGGCTTCTTTCAGCGCCTCGCTGATTTGGGGCCGGGCTTTGCTTTCTTCTTTGCGCTCTTTCTGCGCGGCTAAGGTTTCTAAGGTAATTTTTTCTTTCTCCATAAAGGCAGCTCCTTTTTTATTGCTGAAAATTTCGTTTTATTCAAAGGCCTCGACGATAAGGCGCATGGCTTTGTACCCGGGCATCTGGATGATGCGCTTGATTTCCGGGGCAACCCCCTTGACGCTGAAGAGCTCTTCCGGACTTGAAACCCCGTAGACCCCGCTGCGGAAACCGTGTTTCTCCCAGGCGATTTTCTGCAGACGCTCATCCTGCAGGGCATGCATCAGCCGCTCCGCATCTTCGTTTAAGGCAATAAAAATATGCGAAGACCAGACCGTCGGCTCGGGGTACAAAAGGACAATGTCGCTTTTGACGCGTTCCCACTCTTCCGGATGCATGACGGAAAATTCGAGCAGCTGATTTTCGTAGCCCGCCACAATGGGCTTGTTGCCGATGCCCGTGCTCAAAAAGAGACTGAAGAGGTCATAGGATGAGGTTTCCATATAGCCGATTTTGGCAAAAATTTTCTGAAGATCCGGCAGGATTTTCCCGACGTCGCTTTCCGTGACGACTTTTCTGCCGTTGAGCATATTCGCCGTCAGTCCGGAAAACATATTGCCCGAATTGGACTTAGAAGGGTCGGTCGTGTGGATGGAGATGTCGCCGTAAAGGGCATCCAGGCCGATGTCCTGCCAGCTCGTATCCTTCCTGAGCGCTTCGATCAGCTTGGGCATATCGGCAAAATAACAATCCCCCTCCATCCGTGCGAGCCCGGATTTGACGAGGGCGTCGGCGACGGGTTTGCGGCTGTAGAGCACAATCGGGGTATTAAAGGTGATGTCGTCTTTAAAACTTAGATCCGTCGTGTCTTCAAAAAGTTCCAGCGCGGTCTGACTCGACGGCCAGAGAAAATCCCGGCTCTCCAGGTCGCGGGCGCGGACCATATCCAGGGAGCCGGCCTTGTGGATATCCAGCGTGATCCCGTAGTCTTTTTCCAGTATTCTGACGGTGTCTTCATCTTCTAAGAAGTGAATTTTCTCGCCGCCCACATAGCCCGAAAGCGTAACAAGCGAGGCTTTTTTCCGGCGCAGAACACCGTAGGTCCCCGCTGCCGCAATGACAATCAGCAGGATCACAAAGCCTGTGAGCATGCTCTTCTTACTCTTATTCATCCGTCATTTCCCTTCCGAGCGCAAATTCACTTCCAGAACTTTAATGTCTGTTTCAATATCCAAAATGTCGTTGCGCATTAAATTCGTAAATTGTTTTTCAAAGGCCTCATTCAAGATCAGCATGGCTTTTTCCGTGGACGCCTTGAGCGCTAAGACTTCTTCGGTCTGAAGCCCCGACGCCTGAAACGGAAGATACTTTTCCAAAATCTCCACGGCCGTATCCAGGTAGTAGGTGAAAAAGCGCCGGGCCGCCGATATGCGTTCCGGATGATTTTCCAGATATTCCAGAATCTTGACCCCCGTTTGATAAAGCTTTTGGCTCTCAGCCCGGATCCGGGGATGGCGGATCTTTTGGCCCGCCCGGGAAATAGCGGCCATATCCTCTTCGGCATCGCTCATCAGACGTTTGAGTTCATCGCCGTCCGGGAGGCTGTCCGCCCTTATATTGCCGATTTTAAGCCGCGGTTTCGTCAGAAGAAAAAGCCCGGCATAAACTCCTGCGGCCGTAAGTCCTGCTGCCCACCAGGGCCAGCTCAAAAGGAGCGTGAGCAAAAAGAAGACCCCGAGTCCGCCGGCTAAGCCGATCAGCATCTGCCGCCGCCCTTGCGCCATCAGTTATACCCCCGTACGCTGCGGAAGGCCGCTGTCAGATCCTCACGGCCGTCAAAGACTCGCGCCCGGCTCATCTCGGCTAAGCTTTCCATCTCACCTTCCGAAGCATCGCCGAAAAGAATCGAGAAAATCGGAATATCCGCCCCTTGCTTTTCGTAATAGTCCGAAAACTTCCCCAAGGTCATTGTGCCGTTGGCGAGCCCGTCGCTCATCACAATGACGGACGGTGAATAATAGCTTAAGTCTTTTTCGGAAAGATAATTCAAAGCAGCAATGAGTGCTTCGTAAAGGGCGGTCCCTCCTTCCGCGGGAATTTTTTCCAATTCGTCATAATACCCTTCAAGGTCCCGGCTGCCCTCCGCCGTATAAATTTCCTTAATGCCGTAATTAAAAGGAATAAACACATTCAGCTCATCATCCGAAGCCTGCAGAAAATTCCGGGAGGCCTTCTCGTCAATCATGATCTCCCCTAAGGCCGCCAGAAGTTCTTCGCGTCCCCGGCCGGCCATCGAGCCGGAAAAATCCAGGACATAAATATTCAGCCCCGGCTTTTTAAAGGAGCGCTGATAAAGATTCAACGCGTCCAGCAGGACGTCCTTGCGCGGCATATTGATCGTCCCGATCACCCGCTCCGTATCAATGCCCCAGTCTTTGCGGAAGACATCTGAATTCTCCGGCGAGACCTCATTCATCCCGGTCCTGCGCCCGGTCCTTTGGATTTTTGCCTGCACTGCATCGCTCAGCAGGTAGTCCTGCAGCTTAAGGAAGGCCTCTTCCTTCTTTTTTTCATTGCGCCTCGCCTCCCCGTTTCCGGAAACAAAGCCCAAGGGCGAATTGGCGATCATCATGCCGTCCACGGGGTAGACGGCGTACAGGGTCTCGCGTCCTTCTGCTTCCAGGGTCTGATTGGCCGAGATGATCAGGGCTTCATAATTGACCATGGCATCGTAGTCGCCGTTTAAATAGAGTTCTTTCAGCCAGTCGGAACTTCCCGAAGAGCGTTCGGTCCCGGCTAAGAGGGCTTTCATTTCTTCTTGAAAATGCGGATCCTCTAAATCTTCGCTCGTGAGGCTTTTGGGAGAATCCAAGAGCGCATAGATAAAGCCGATATAGGCACTCGCCCCGGAATTCGACTGGGTCGCGGAGGTCATGGTAAATTTCAAGCGCCCGCTTTGAATGGCTTCCAGAATATCCCGCACATAGACATCACGGCCGACAAAACCTAAGTCCTCGGCCAGGCTTTGCTTAATGCCGAAAATCACCGGCGTGGAGGAGGTCGATTCTAAGTGTTTTACCCGATGCTGTTCATCACCGATCGAAAGCCAGAGGCTCGATGCGGGCCAGACGGCATCATAAGGAATCGTCTCATCCGAAAGCAGACGCATAATATCCAGAGAACCTTGATACGTCAGCTCAATATTGATTTTTTCTTCTTTGCTGAAGTCTTCCAGAATGCCTTCCAGCATGCGGTTTTCGGAACCGGAGACAATCCGCAGCGTTTCTTCGGACGCGCGGGCGGACGTCACAAAGTCTGCTTCTTTTTTTGTCTTTCGATCCGGATCCGCCCCGAAGGGCACACAGGAGGCCAAAAGCACTGCACTTATAAAAAGCAAAAGCGGCAAACGGCCAAAACGGCGCCGTCTGCGCTTTTTGAAGATTTTCCCGGCTTTCTTTTTCCAAGCTCTGAGGC
>CALLQJ010000255.1 GCA_938014865.1 uncultured Fastidiosipila sp. | reverse complement strand
AAGTCAAGGTCAGCTCCAGCTCGCGGCTGACGGTCAGGGCATCTTCAAAAAACATTTCATAAAAATCGCCGAGGCGGAAAAACAAAAGGCAATCCGGCCTTTTCTTCTTCTCATCCACATACTGCCGCATCATCGGGCTGAGCTGATCCCGGTCAATATCCTGCCATTTCAAGGCCATCGTCACGCCTCCCCTTCCGGCAGAAGGGCGCTGAGCTCCCCTTGCAGCGAAAAGCTTCGCGCCTCGTGAATCCTGACGCGGGCAAAACGGCCTTCGAGTGCAAGTCCGCGTTCAGCCGCACTTGCCGATTCCAGGCCTTCTGCCTTGTAAACGGATTCCGGCACTGTAAAGTTAATAAGATGATACGCACTGTCCCGGCCCGTTAAAGACTCGGCATTGTGATCCGAGAGCCCCTCGATTAAAACCTCCTGCTCCGTGTTTAAAAGTGCCTGATTGGAACGCAGACTGTTTTCATTTTGAACGGCCACCAAACGCTCAAAACGCTCCGTCATGACCTCGGGCGCAATCTCCTCGAGTTTGGCCGCCGGGGTGCCCGGACGCGGCGAATACTGGAAGGTGAAGGCCTGATCAAAGGCTGCTTCTTTTACCAGCTTAAGCGTCGCCTCAAAATCTTCTTCCGTCTCGCCCGGATAACCGACAATAATATCCGTCGTCACGGAGATCCCGGGGACTTTTTCGCGGGCTTCACGGACAATATTAAGGAAATGTCCGGCCGTATATTTGCGGTTCATCGCCTTGAGTATGCGGTCGCTTCCGGACTGCACGGCCAGGTGCAGATGCCTTTCGATATTCGGATAGCGGGCAATCGTATCAATAAGTGCCGGCGAAACATCTTTCGGATGGGAAGTCATAAAGCGGATCCGCTTCAGGCCGGATTCTTCGGCCGCCTGGGTTAAAAGATCCACAAAATCGCCTTGCTCATCAGATGCCGGCAAATCCTTGCCGTAGGAATTCACATTTTGTCCTAAGAGCATGACCTCGCTGTAGCCTTCCGCCGCAAGCTGCTTGAGCTCTGTCATAATTTCGCTTTGCCTGCGCGAGCGCTCCCGGCCTCGGGCATAGGGCACAATGCAGTATGAACAAAAATTATTGCAGCCGTACATAATCGTACACAGCGCGCGGTATTTGCGCTCCCTTTTGATCGGAATATTCTCTGCTACCGTATCAATGCTTCCGACATCATAGACTCTTCTTGAGCCCTGCAGGCGCCGGTTCAAAAGTTCCGGAAAACGGTAAATATCCGCCGGGCCGAACAAAATGTCCACAAAGGGGTAAGACCTGCGGATTTTATCCACATGGACATCCTGCTTCATCATGCAGCCGCAGACCACGACCAGACGCTCCGGCTTATCCTTTTGCAGGTTTTTGATAATGCCCAAATTCCCGAAAAAACGTCCGGCTGCATTTTCCCTGACGGAACAGGTATTGATGATCACCAGATCCGCCGCTTCCGGGCGTCCGGTCATCTGCATGCCCATGGCTTCACAGAGGCCGGCCAGCTTCTCTGAATCATTATCATTTAACTGGCAGCCGAAGGTAATAATATGGAAAAGCTTCCCCGTTCCGAGAAGCTTGCGATTTTCTTTTATAAAGCCGTTCTGTCTTTCGGCTTCTTTCGTACTTATATATTCTGTTGCCACCTTTTTCTCCTCAATCCTCATCCGCTTATGCCGCGGGCCAGAAGCCTGCCGCAGGATTATTTCTCGTCTTCTTCCGCATGTTCTTTTTTCTCGGGGATCATATAGCCGCCCGTGACCTGAGGCCGGACGCCTGCAGAACGCAAAGACTTCAGCAAAATCTGCAGGGGTTCATCTTCCGGCCAGAGCCTTTGCGGCTGTTTGGCGGCACGGCTGCCGAAGACTTCCTCCAAGGCTTCTTTCGAGGAAGCAGGCAGCGGGAAAAGCCTGAAATGTTCGGCAAAGAGCCGGAGCGGATCCTCTTCATCCAAAGTGCTGTTAAACGCCGGATCCAATACCCAGGATTCGACCAGAACGGCCTCTGCCTTCCGGCCTCTTTCCGCTGCCTTTTCAAGGGCAGCCTCCACTGCCGCCTCCACCCTCTCCTGATCGGCCGCATCCTCTGCAGAAACATACATATGCAGAACACTGCTTTCGGCATCTACGCGGCGCTCCCAGTGCCCGGCCTCGAAGATTCTCATGGCCGAATGCGCCAGGCCGTCCGGACCCAGCGCATTGCCGACAAAACCGCCGGTCTCCGTATGGAAAAACCTGCTTTCCCAAATATCATCCGGATAACTGTGAACGGTTTTAAATAAGGCATTCTCTTCCTGATGTTCCAAAGAACTTTCGTCAATCAGAAGCGCCGTCTTCTGCTTCTTATGCAAAAGCTTCGCTTCTTCCGCTGCGGGAAGGCGTCTGCCTTTCTTGTTGTAAAGTTCCTGCGGCGCCGCCACCATCACCCATTCTCCGGAGCGAAGATTGCGGTAAATATCCCCCGGCAGTTCAGCCGCGGCATATTCAAAAGCAATCGATTCAAAAACCCAAAGCGATGAGCGGGCCAGACGGGTCAGGTAGGCCGTATCCTTCAGTCCCCAGTGTTTATTCAAGTGATAAAAGCGGTCCATCATCTGCGGAATAAGGGCAAAAACCGCTTCGATCTCTTTGCCTTCAAAGTCTTCCAGTTTATAGCGGCTGATGATGCGGTCCGCACCGGAAAGGATGGCAATCAAAAAAAAGAGATCCTCGGTCTGCGCCTCTTCCGCCTCCGGCAGCAGCGCCTCCAGACGCTTCTCATCGTCCCGGATAATTTTCGTATCAAAAATCAAATAACGCACAAACTGCGACCACTCGTAAAGCTGCTCGTCGTCCGCAATCGCCCGGGCCGCCGAAAGCAAGGCGTCCATATGCCGGTCTTCCAAATTCAGCCAGCGGTTCAGCTGCCGGAACCATTGCCGTTCAAAACGCTTTTTCGTCTCCTCCGCACGGGCATACTTCTGCATGGCCGCAATAAAATAAGGTTCCCAGAGATCCGGGATATTTTTTGCGGGAATATTAATATCATCAATTATTTCATGCATTCTTGCCATGCCTTACCTCCATGCGCGTGAATACTATCATTTTAGCAGAAAAGCCCTCTCCGCTCCGTTAAAATTGCGAGAACGTTCAGACATTAAAGCCGCCGTCCGCCGTGATCACCTGTCCCGTGACAAAGGAGGACGCGTCCCCGAGCAGGAAAGCGATCACCTCCGCAATTTCGGAGGGCTGCCCCAGACGTTCCAGAGGGGTTTCTTCCGCTAAAGCCTCCAGGCATTCTTTGCCTAATGCCTCATTCATCCGTCCTTCAATCACCCCGGGGGCGACGGCATTCACCCGGATCCCCGAAGGGCCCAGCTCCTTGGCGAGGGCTTTGCTCAGGCCGACGACGCCCGCTTTAGCTGCCGAATAGGCCGACTCCACCGATGCCCCCGACAGGCCCCAGATCGAAGTAAGATTCACGATGCTGCCGTGCTTTTCTTCCAAAAAGTCCGGAACAAAAGCCCTGCAGCTGTAAAAGACACTGTCCAGGTTGACCGCCATCACGTCCCGCCAGGCGTCATTTGAGACATCCTGGCAAAGCGCAAACTGCGAGGCACCGAGCGCATTTACAAGGCCGTAAAGCGCTCTTCCGAAATGCTTTTGTTTTGCCGCTCGAAGTTTTTCCGCTCCGGAAGGTGCCCGCAGATCGGCACAGCAAAGCGCTGCGTTTCCCCCTTTGCTGCGGATCGTTTCCGCCAGATCCCGCGCTCGTTCTTCTCCTTTGTAATAATGCAGAAGGAGCGAATAGCCCTCATCCGCCAGACGAAGCGCCGCCTGACGCCCGATATCACCGCTCGCTCCCGTGATGACCACTGTTTTATTGTGCATAGATAACGCCTCCGAAAAAATCCGCCAGATCACGATATACTTCCTGCCTGTTTATTTCGTGCAGAATTTCGTGCCGGGCCCCGGGATAGAGCTTAAGCGAAAGATTTTTCAAGCCGAGCTTGTGATAAAAATCATATAAAGCCTGCATCCCCGCCGCCTTCCCTTTCCCGCCGTTTACCGGATCGTCACAGCCGGCCGTCAGCAGCAAGGGCAGATTTTCAGGAATCTGCCGGAGTTTCTCTTCTTGATAAAGCCTCGGGAAATTCAAAAAAGAACGATAAAAGCCCAGCGAAGCAACCTGTCCGCAATATGGATCCTGCAAGTAGTGTTCCACTTCTTCCCGGTCGCGCGAAAGCCAGGCCCCCTCCCCTTCAGAAAAGAGCCGGTCGTAGCCGCCGAAAATCAAACGATCCAGCAGGCGCGCCGGCCGCTCATAGCCGAGAAGCGAAATGAAAGGGCTCAGCATTTTTGCGGCTAAACCGTAGACCGCCCGGTCTTTAAGATCCGATCCCATGAGGACCGCCGCCTGCATCGTCTGTCCCGCTTCCTGAATAAAAGCCTGGCCCAGGAAGGAACCGTAGCTGTGCCCCAGAAAAAAGCAAGGAAGCCCCGGCCATTTCTGCTGCAGATAGCTTTTAATATCCAAAAGATCACGCAGGGTATCGGCAAAAATATCCCCGTCATAAACCCCATTGTCCTCAAGCGCCGCCGAACGGCCAAAAGCCCGGTGATCATCGGCAGCCGCGATAAGATTCTGCCGGTTCAAAAAACGGGCAAAATCCTCATAGCGCAGCGCGTGTTCCGCCATGCCGTGGGCGATCTGGACGATGCCGGCAGGTTCTTCAACATCGTCCCAAAAATAAAGTCTGATTCTGCTGTTATCAAAAGTTTTAAAGCTTTCCTGACGCATGCCGTCCTCCGCACAGCATCTATTCTAGCGCAAGCGGACGCGTTTCGCCGTAATCCGCTTCCATGAGGCGGAAGAGTTCGGCATCGGACAAATGTTTTTCGTGATTTAAGAGCAAAAGCACTTTCCGCTCATCCTCACTGTAAAGAAATTCACGCTTCCAGCGGTAAAAATCCGGACCGTCGCTGCGGGTTCTCAGATAGCGCATAAAGCTGCGGCAGAGCTTTCCCGTCAGTTCGATATCACTTAGGCAGTCATTGGCGTAAAAACCGTTCCATTTGCCGTGTTCACGCTCCCGCATGCTCCGGTTTGCCTTGAAATAGCAGGCGGCAGCCTTTCCGGCGAGATAAAAGGCGTAAGGATCATCGCCCGCAAAGGCCGCTGAAAGTGCCTCTGCTGCACAATACGCGCCCTTGTAGCAGAGCCGATAAAGCTCGGCCTGCAAAAGAAAGGTATCGGAAAAACGCCGTCTGTTTTCGGCCTTCTGCAATACGGCATAGTGGCCCAGCAGCTGCCGGTAATAGGCCGCATAGCGTCTTGCGCCTTCTTTCGCCTTTTCGCTGAAAAAGCGGACTTGTTCCTCCAAGCTCTGAGCACGCACCAGCCACTCCAGATCCCGGGCATGTTCTTCGCTGTTTTTCATATACTGCGTGAGCAAAGCCCGGGGCACGTGGTTGACGAACTGCTCGCCTGCTTTTTGGTCCCAGTGCTCACCGTAGGAAACGGCTGCTGAAAAATAACCCTCTGCACTTGTTAAAAGTTTTCCGAGTGCTTCCCCCGGGAAATATGCGGCGAAAAAGCGTTCGGCAAAGGCTTTTGCCCCGATCGGCTGCCGCCATAAAGCGGCAATAAAAGCCAGGTAGAAAACATGCGGCCTCACATTCGAACAGTTAATGAGCCAGAAGTCTTTAATCCCCGCCTCATAGGCCTCTTCGATTTCCTTAAGGATCCGTTTGGGGGCGACCGGCAGGCGGGTCATGTGATTGGCTGCCTGCAGATCGTAAAAGGAGACATGGTAGTACATGCCGTGCGGTCCCTTGTCCCCGGCTTCCGGCAGGGCCGGCAACCTCGGATCATGATTGCCCTGACGGCGGGTCAGCATTCTGCCGTAGCCGTTATCCGCCCATATTTTTATCGCATCATCCGGCAGATCCAGAACACCCTTTCGGTAGAGATCCAAGACCTCGCCGTAAAGATTTACAGCCGTAAGCGCACGGGGCTGATAGTGATGCAGCAAATCGACCTGCCGGCGGATAATATCGGAAATCAAACGTCCGCGGGCTTCGTCGCTTGCGTAGTCGGGATCGTCCGACCAGAAGGGGTAGTCCCCCTGTCCCCTGAAGCCGACATTCCAAATTACTTCGCCTTCACACTGCTCTTTTACGGCGTCTTCCCAGAGCTTGTAAAACTTGTCGGGGTATTGCCGGTAGGACGGAATCAGATCCGGATAAGCATGTGAAAACATTTCCGCCCCCAAAGGTTCGGCATGGTGCTGCGTAATAATCAGCCCGCGGGATTGTGCCAGGCGGCGGAAACGCCGGCTGTTATTATCCGTGCCGGGAATGACCATATTGCCGCCGCAGCGCAGGAGGGTCGAAAAAACTTCATTCCAGACCGCCTCGCTGCTGTGTTGGTAGTTCCACTTCGAAAGCAAAACCTCGTCATTGATGAACCAGCCTCGGTATGTCACTCGAAACGCCGGCGACTCATACATATAATCATCCGGGAAGGCGGCTTTTTCTTTTCGTTCCGGCTTGAAATCCAGCCAGAAATGAAAATCCGGGAGGCCTGTAAAACGGCGGCTTATGTAATATAGTCCGTACACCAAGCCTCTCTTGTCGCTTGCCGCTAAATGCAAATTCCCGTCTTTGGCCTGAAGCCTGAAACGTTCGGAAGGCAAGGCCGCATCTTTTTCTAAGAGGACGGAAGCAGCGCTCGCCTCCGTGCCCCGGAAATACCGTAAAAACTCGTCCTGCACTTCCCGGGCCGCATATAAAACCGCCTCTTCTTCCCCCTGATAAATGATCTTGCTTTTTTGATTAATAAACATCCAATTCCTCTTTCCTGCCTCATCAAGAGCAGAGCCGTTCTTCGTTATTTTACTCTATTTCCTTTAAATTTACATAATGCAGACCGTCTTCGCGAAGTTCTAAAACCTTATCAAAAACGGCCTCGATCAAGGCTCTGTCATGCGAGACACATAAGATTCCCCCGCTGTAATCCGTCAGCGCCTGCCGGATCTCCGGACCGGAGAGCGGCGACAAATTCCGGCTCGGTTCGTCCAGCAGCAGGAACTCTGCGCGGGAAAATATCATAGCCCCAAAATAGAGCTTGGCTTTCTGTCCGCCCGAAAGGCTTTTCACCGGCCGCAGCATTTCTTCGGGCGTGAAGTTCAGGCTGCCGAGGCAGCTGCGAATTCTTGTATGTTCTGCTTTGCTGTGATCGCGCGTAAGAAATTCTACCGGACTGCGTTTAAGGTCCAATTTGTCATCGTAGTTCTGCGGCATGCAGGCATAATTTATATTGTTTTTTCGAAGCTCCGGCGCCGCTCTTTTCAGAAGGGTCGTTTTGCCGCAGCCGTTACGGCCGATGATGCATATTTTCTCAGGGCCTCGAA